>JAAXIR010000251.1 GCA_012270265.1 Candidatus Poseidoniales archaeon | reverse complement strand
TTGACCAAATTTTGGGGGCCAATGCTTCGAAAGTCAATCCTCTCTGCATTCGTATTCACGTTCATATTCTCATTCACCTCGTTTGCACTTGTACGATGGCTTGCTCCAAACATGTGGACACTTGAAGCACTCATGGCGGTTGAAGGAGGAGCTGCAGGAATCCCAGGGTATCGTGTCGATGTCAGCGTACTTGTCCTTGGTGGAGCGACGCTTCAGGGGCTTGTCCTTCTGAGCGCCCTTGCGCTTGCTGGACGGTGGCAGCAAAAACAATCAAACGAAATTGAACTCGTTTCTGAGAATTTCTCGAGGAAAAACATTGGCAAGCCAACGACTGTTCCACGCATCGGCGTCTTTGTTGCCACCGTCTACGCTTTGACACCGCTCCTCCTCATGGTTCTTTCATCTGTTCGGATTCGGAACCGAACATCGGAATCGTATCGGTGGAGTTTGGACGCATGGGATTACGCGTTCAAAGGCGATCTCACGTATGCATCAATTCCTGAAGCACTGACCAATTCCTTGGTGTATGCAGGTGGATGTCTCGTCGTGTCCTGTATACTAGGATTCTTCGTCGCTCAATCCATCCACAGTCTCGAACAAAACGGTCGAACTCGATTTGCTCAAGTCGTCGACATCCTGTCCATGCTTCCGCTCGCTCTTTCTGGCGTGATGGTCGGCTTGGGTGTTCTCCTCGGCATTCTGAAGATTTGGCCAGTCCTGTTCTCGTGGTATGCCTTGCCAATCCTGCCGCATGCTATGCTTACGACACCCTTTGTTGTGCGCATATTGCTTCCTGCGATGCGTGAAATTGATTCAGATTACGAGGATGCAGGCAAGGTTCTCGGTTACACCACACTGCAGCGATTCGTCCGAATCAAACTTCCACTTCTGAAACCACAAATCGTTGTCGCCGCAGCATTGTCCATGGCCTTCTCACTTGGGGAATTCGGAGCTTCTTGGATTCTTCTGCGTTCAGGTGCTTGGGACACATTACCCGTCTTGATTGACCAGTTGATGTCTAGGCCGAAATACTTCGAACTTGTCGAACCGATCGCCATGGCCACTGCGACCATTCTCATGTGCATGACATTCCTATTGTTTGTTATCGCAGAACGGTTTCGCAGTCATCAAGGGGGTGGTTTCTGATGTCATTGACCATTAAGCAACTCAACGTCGTCATCGGTCAATACCATATTCTTCATAATCTGAATCTTCACCTCAAATCCGATGAAATTGTAGCCATCTTAGGCCCAAGTGGGTGTGGAAAAACGACTCTGTTACGCACGATTGCTGGACTCCAGAAACAACAATTTGGTACTATATCATTAAACAATCAACCCATACAAGACATGTTGTGTGAACACAGAGGCATCGGGATGTTGTTTCAGCGACCTGTACTATTCCCATTCAAAGACGTACTCGGCAACATCCTATTTGCGTACAAGAGCAAGAGACTCTGGAACATGGATGATGTTCATGGAGTCATGAACGAGATGGGCCTCCTCGGTAAGGAACAACAGAGTATTGAAACACTGTCAGGAGGAGAAGCGCAGCGTGTTGTTCTTGCAAGAACACTCCTTACCAATCCCAAACTTCTGCTCCTTGACGAGCCACTCTCTGCACTCGATGTGGATCTACGGCGAAAAATTGCTCACGAGATTCGTGCGGTGCTGAAATCTCGATCGATTCCAGCCATCCACGTCACGCACGACCCTGCTGAGGCTGAGATTATTGGAGATAGGGTCATCCATTGGAAGGAACTGCAACCAGGTGGCGATGATGAGGAGTAAGCTACTTGATACTCATCCATGGAAGATGTGGGCTTATGCGTGGAACCATCGAGAGAAAGGAATTCTACTTCCCTCATTCATCGGAGGATTTTTTCTTCTTGCCATCGGAATCCCATATGGAATAACCAACAGAGTTTCTGAATTCATTGGCTGGACGGCATTTGATCCAGAACTCCCTCTTGATTCATCCATATCCTACATTCCAATCATGAACATCGCCTATTTTTCGTTCTACATCTACTACATTCTCATCCCATTGTTTGCACGAACGGAAGTGCAGAGAAAGTGTGCCATTATCTTCTCACAGCGTCTCTTTGTTGTGACATTACCGGTGTTTCTGATGTTTCTCTTACTACCTGTAGAAGTCGATATGCGCTCTGAAATAGCAGGCGACGACATTCTCACGACACTTCTTTCACTTATTCATGGAGTCGATCAACCCTACAATGCTTGGCCAAGTCTCCATGTTGGACACAGTCTGTGTGTTGTTCTAGCAGTACCACTGGTGTACAACGTCAACAAATTCGCTCATGCAGCACTTTGGGTTGCATGGCTACTGCTCTCAATATCAACGATGACAACCCAACAGCACTATCTCTTCGACGTCATAACTGGCATTCTGTTTGCACTGGTTGTTCATTACAAGTTCATTCGACCAGTCGTTGCCAAATGCATTGAAGGCGAATACGATGATGCATTCCAGCAGCTCTAAGCGAACAGCGTCGAAACAACCTCAGGTTGTGTAAGGTAGATGGTCAAACCAACACCAGCCATAATCATCATCCAAGAGCCAACCATCTTGATCATTCCAGTCATTCGTCGCAAGAAATTAATCATCACTTGACGACCAAGACCAACGAGAACCGTTACCAAAATCATCAGAATCAACAACCCAAGCATGAGGCCAGACAATCCTGAGATGGTTGCACTGGTGCCAAGCGTACCAAGGAAGATAACGAATGGCAACACTGCCGCTGCAGTACAATCGATGGAGGCAGCAGCATAGCCAATACCGTAGAGGTACATGTTCCGGCGAGGCGTGAAGGTCTCATCCATCTCTGTTGTTGACCAGCGATCGACAAGCTTCTGTACAAACCCAAGAACGTGAGAAGTAATTCCAAGAAGCATAATGGAACCTAGAATAATGAGCAATACAGCGATTCCAATCGCAATGTAATGAATCATCCCAGATTGAGCAAAGGCGTCCCCCATGGCAAAGGCGATGATACCGATGACGATGAAGAA
>JAAXIR010000021.1:1584-3040 GCA_012270265.1 Candidatus Poseidoniales archaeon | reverse complement strand
TTGCAATGCCCCTTTTCCACCAAGAACGTGAAAGCTGCGACCAATGTTCTCAATGACGTCCAAATGTGGTCTTGGCCGCCAATCTTTGTTGACTGGATGTTCAAGGTCTACGAACAAATTCTCCAAAATAGGGAAGGCTTGCGATTGAGCGAGGTCAAAGAACTTGGAAATGGACCAAGCATCTTGACCATGTGAGATGGATAGAAACCGGAGGATGGCCTGAACGGCGGACGTGCTGCCTACAACATCGGCCTGTGTATCGCACGTAATGCCGATTTGACTCAACCTACGATTCCATTCACTGTGCCTATCCTTCTTTGCATCAATCAGTAGAACTGATCCTCCGCCGCTGCTTCTGTAGTGCTGTAGTGCAGAGATTGCTGAATCCATAACTTGAGTTGCACGATCAAAACTGATGATGTGAACGCCATCTGTCGCGTAATCCTCTGGTTTTGGCTCCAACTGTTGAACTGTGTGTGCAGGGATCCAGGACGGTAATGCCTCTGTCCTTTCAATCGGCTTGATTTCATCATCGATGTATGCACCATGGAATCCTAGACGGAAGGAGCCTTGAACGCATACATGATGAATAGGGCGACTCGAGGACAAAGCCTTCAGAAATCGCCTTTCACTTTCCGAGAAATCTGGTGGATGATTAAGTAGAACAATGCCAGAAATTGAGCCAATCGTGTACGGAACTGGAATCTTGGCATCCAAGAGGTGGTCACACAACTTGGCCAACACATGGTGCTCATGCAGCAAATCCTCCTTTCCGAATGAGGAAAGGATTCGTTCGGCTTCGTGCGCACCAGGATCCTCTTCCCATTTCGACAAAATTTGTTGATTCGTTGCATATGAATGAAGTTTGAGCAATCGTTCGGTTTTCGAAAGTGTCCAAGTCCGATTCGCATCCGGATGAAGACGAGGAAAGCGATGCTTTGTGGCAGCCGCAGCGAACTTTTCGTGAACCTGAACAAGCCCGACGGGTGATCGGGGAACCACAACTGGAAATCGGAAGTCTATGGCAAGGGATTTGATGATTCGTTGGAGCGTTGTATGCCGACTTGAATCGACTGACCCAGTCTCTCGGAGTATGGACTGGACTGTGTTTGAGCGGGTTACCTCATTCGGATAGATGATGAGCAGATCGTTACCTTCGTTTGCAGCATTGGTGCGAATCCAAGGCGGAACAACCGTTTCTGGAGAACAGGTTTCTACTGTGATGTTCACTGCACTATCCCCCACTTTTCTGCATAGAAGACGACTGTATAAAAGGAAACGTACGCGATTTTTGTTATTTTTCCGTAATACCTCCTCCCGGGCAATACGATTTACCGGATGACGGATAATCCGTATTTCAAACATGAATAGTTCTTGTTTGCCTGTATTGCTAATATGAATAGTCAGGTTTATCAACACCGGGAGGCATGGAAGTATTCCTGCGTGTCGGGCCGCC
>JAAXIR010000021.1:0-1574 GCA_012270265.1 Candidatus Poseidoniales archaeon | reverse complement strand
GTATGTATGAACTCCGGCGTGTCGGTTGCCTCCTCCGCTCTACTTACTCACGGGAGAGGGTGGCTTTAATCATGTTGGCAAAAAACAGAACATGGAGGAAGAAAATTGACGAAAAAGTGTGAAGAATGTGGAAGTTACGACTTAAATCTGGATATTACCCGAGGCGAGGTTGTTTGCGGTGATTGTGGTCTTGTCATCGAAGACCACGCGTAGGCAACAGAAAACGACAATGCTGGAACAATGTGGGGCGAGCATGGTTTCAACACCCCTACCAAGGATGAATCGAAGATAAAGACAGGTTCCAAAGGAAACGGTCTTGGTTCATACATCGGCAGGCCTGGCGAAGCGAAAGGAAAGTGGAAAATCCTGAGTAACATCAACAATCAGGGCATCAAAGATATGCACCCTATGGCGCAAGCAACCATGGATGCGGCGAAGGAATTGGCTGGCAAAGACAACGCAATGAAAGCGAAGAAGCTCATCACACTCGCGACAGTCCCTCTCGAAGGAGCGAAGGCAAAGGCCCTCAAATAGGTCGCAAGCGCTGAGGAGCTCATACTCCGCACTATGTCCGTCTGTCGAAAAAAGACCCGCGGAGGAAGTACGCAGAGCAACGAACGTTTGCTTGCTCTAGCCTGTCTACGTGCTCACCAAGAGCGAACTGGCAAGATTAACATCGATTGGCCGCAGATGGTGGAAGGTACAGGAGTGACACTGAAGCAAGTCGTCGATGCTGCGAAGGTTGTCATGAAGTACCTCAACATCTGTGAAAAGGCAGGGCTCATCGAGATGAGAGCCGACCGACGTACCGTCCAATTTGAGTTGCGAGTTACTGAAATTTCGAACACTTCATTGCGACTCAAGCAGCTGCTCGATGGTCTTGATGAATCCTTGAAATCAATCATCATGGATGACTACAATCAACGCCTCCTACGTCTTGGTGAACCGACCTTAGATGCCTCTCCTTTCTCCCAAGAAAACATTGAGGCCAAGGTACTTTGCGCGATTCTCTTCCAGATTGCATGCGAGTCTTTCGGTGTCGAGCAAGGCCGATTAGAGAACATCGCTCAAGCGATTGGACGATGTCGAAACACCATCAAGAACCGTCTCAAGGCTCTTCGACAGAAGGTTGCATCAGGTGAGCTTGTTGACTTCGGCGTCTTGTCAAAGAATCATTGAATCGTGGAATGGATTATCTCATTAAGGAGAGCCAATTCCTTTGACTCATGACTCGTCTGTTAGTCGTTGGAATCCTTACCGCCCTCATGGTGTCAGCCGTACCTATCTCTCATGCTGCAGAGATCAAGGAACTTGAAACAGGCATGCTCTTCGGTGGCCTTCATGGTATGGCGAATGAAACCATTGCTGCTAACAGCACGCTCGACGAGCTACCTGCTATCGCAGAAGATTACACGGCCACATGGTGCGGGAACTGTGTCGAAGTCGGTAATGCTCTCGAAACCGTTGCAGAGAACGTGAGTATGGAGATCTATGCTGTCCACCGCAACATCTACGAGACGCAGGATCCAGTAGGGAACGAAACCGTTGCCCAGCGCTTCAGAGACCGATATGGA
>JAAXIR010000181.1 GCA_012270265.1 Candidatus Poseidoniales archaeon | reverse complement strand
TCTGGTGATTTGCCATCAAGTGACATGTTCTCGAGTTCGTATATGGTGGTTGCATCCACTCTAACAAACACGTTGGAAGCGTCATAGCCAACATAGAACTCCTCAATGTTGAATGGTGCTCCTTCGACCGGTGCGTCGTAACGAGCAGCACCGTCCCATTCACCAGGTAATGCAACACCGTCAACCATCGGTTCGATAATCGAGGAGGCTGCCGGTGACGGAATTGCAGGATTGGTCCACAAGTCTTGCAAGTAAGGAGGCAGGTCGAGATTGACCGCTCGATAAATATTGGACAAATGGACCTTGAAAAGAACGTCCCAGTTCTCGTCGTAGCCACTGTCTTGATCGAGACCATACCACCAGAACCAGTCGCTACCTTCAGCAATGTACAACGATTCCCACGCAGCCTCAAGACCTGGGTCGTTTGGATTGTCCGCTTCGAAAGCGACCAATTGCTGACGTGCTTCGACAAGACGTTGCCAAGCAAGGGATTCTTCTTCTTCACCAGCCCAGGTACGCAGCGTTCCGTCAATCCATGAACCCGTTCCAATGGTTTGAATTTCTGGCAATGTTGGTTCGGTTTCGAGGAATTCAGATGGGGTCGTGGTCACGATGGTAGGATGTGTTGCCAATCGACTGTACCATTCCGCCATGAATGGACGAGCGTTGTCTTGATGTTGGAACTCGGACATGAACATCCAATTCTCTCCATCGAGGGCGACGGTAAGTAGGTGTTCGGACGGGTCTTCACCCGCATCGAGCAGTTGTTGTCGAATGTTGTCAAGATAGGCAATGAAATCAGAAACTGCGGCTTCTGGCGTCATTGTTCCGTATTGGAAAGCAATGCGATCTGAGATGACACGATCACGGAAGATGACAGCTACTTCACCACCATCAGCACCTGTGACTTTCCACGGTGTTGCCAAGTTGGTGACGTCCTCTACGTCGATGTAGTCGCCGTTTTGGTTGGTCGATTGTTTGAGAATTTCCTCATCGGTGACCATCCATTCGATGCCGACGTCCGTTACCGGTTGAACCATGGCTGGAGAAACTGCTTCCTCACTCGGCCACATTCCAGTTGGACGGAAACCAAGTTCGTCCTCGAACAAATCCATTCCTGTGATGAGATGGTTCTGCACGTCCTCTGGCCATGCTTCTTTGTTGACGCGAATACCGTCTTCCATGGTCCAGCCTTCCATCATGAGCAGAGGCATGATAGGATGGTAGTACGGTGTGGTCGTAAGTTCGACTTGTCCGTTTGCAGCAAGTTCACTGTACATCGGCAAGACGTTGCCCATGTGGGCATGTTGGGCATCGAGAACGTAGTTCAAATCGCTCAATTCGTAATTCCCACTTTGCATGAACAAATCAATGAGACCTTGGTCGCGATGACTCGAGTTGTAAGACCCGAGGACGTAATCTGGAGAGAATTGGTAAAGATACCAAAGGACTTGGAGGTCGAGAAAATCTTGCGGCGGAAGGAGGTCATCGTCCATGATGGTTGCTGGTTTGAGATTGTGGAGTGTGTTGTCGTAGAGTTCCTTGTAGCGTGCACTGGAAGGATGAAGCCAGCCGAGTTTCGGATCATCCTCGGAGACGTTGTAGATCCAGCCACTGTTCCAGAACGACTGAAATTGCATGGTGTGGAGTTCAAGATCTGTTGCGTTTGGATAGCCACCTGTTGCCCACGAACGTTTGGCGATGTCTGTGTGTACATCGAGCGTTTCTTGCTCGTGGTAATCGACAAGTTGTTCGATGAACGAAGGCACAAGATTGTACGTTACTTTGGTTCCAGTATCAGCAAGAATGCCCGGTGAATCGACGTATTCTGTCATAGCGTGGACACGGACCCATGGCATCTCATACATGCCAGTTAGTTTGTTTTTGTAGTAGGGTTGGTGCTGGTGGAAAACAATAGCAAGATTGAGTGCATCATCGACTTTACCAGCCGCTGCAGGTTGAATGACAGGTAATTGGTTTGGTGATGTTGCATTGTTGACATTCTCGATGTGCCAAGCATGCGTGAACGTCTCAGCTCCATTGTTGCTTGCAGGATTTTGCTGTGGGAACGAAGCCCAAACGTTTCCTTCATCTTGCCATTGCGCATACATCATGACATCCAACGATGAAGGCGAACCAATCTCAGCCCATGGAATGGCAATTTCGGTCACCATGTTTCCTTCCCACCCTGCGAATAAATCGACCACGTAGGCACTGTCGACCCATGCGCTTCCATCGTAGGATACGAGACGGAAGTACGTATCATCCTCGAGAACAAATCCATAATTCGCTGTAAATGGAAGCGTATGAGAGAAGCCCCAGTCCTTGCTTAATACTGATCCGTCCGTGGACGTATTGAGGTAAACGAAGAGGTCTGCTCCTTCGGAGGTGGATTTCCAATCGGTCCCATCCCATCCGATGTAGAGATTCGATGCATCCCATGTCATGTGCAAATTGATGTTGCTGCTTGCCATCAACTCGTCAGCGCTCCAATCGGACAAATCACCATCCACTGTGATGGTCGAAGGTGTTTGTGAAGTGGCAAAACCACCCATGGTTGAAGTTAAGAAAAGGAGCGACAATATCACAGCACTTCTTCGCATGGCTTGACCGTAGATATGATAATTTGAAAGACTTTGCAAGGATTTGATGGAGATGGGGCACCAAAGTGGAATTCTTTGTCACATAACCTCACTACCATCGCAGAAGTTGTCCGAAGGGCATCGGTTTGTTGACTGGCTCCAAGAAAACGGATTCTCATTTTGGCAAATGTTGCCCCTCACACCGCCTGACAAGTACCGTTCACCATATGCATCACCGTCGGCTTTTGCAGGGTGGAGCGATCTAGCCGAATCGAAACAGAACTTTCCAATGGAAGAGGATGCATATTGGCTGAAGGATTGGGCTTTGTTTTGTGCCATCAAAGAAGACCAAGATGGTATACCTTGGTATGAATGGCCAGAGCCTCTCAAAAACCGAAATCCTGAGGCGCTAGCTGAGTTCAACAACCTACTCGAGCCATACATCCTTGAGCAACACG
>JAAXIR010000174.1:699-3088 GCA_012270265.1 Candidatus Poseidoniales archaeon | reverse complement strand
TGCCGACTGGAGCGACTGTACGGGGAAGCGATGACATCTTTTGAGCCGCTTCCGATGAAACGAATTCGGAAAGAGAGACTTCACCATCACCGTCTGTGTCTGCTGCAGTGTGCAACTCTTCGGCTTCCTCGATGGTTACGTTCGCAGCAACTGCGAGTTCTTCGACTGAGAGACTACCCGAATCATCAACATCTGCAGCGATGAAGCGTTCAGCATCGCTGACCCATTCCTCCTCTGGTTGTTCTTCAACTAGAGGTTCATGCTCGCTAACAACTGGTTCAGCAGGTTCTGGAACGCCTTCTTCAGCAGGTTCTGGAACAACCTCGGGTTCTGGTACAAGTTGGGAACCAAATGCACCTGCAAAGGCATCCTGAGCCGCATGGTCAACCTCGACTTCGTTCTTGAATCCGGTTTCTTCAACTGGTTCCTCTTGACTTGGTAGTGGGACCGAATCGACAGCTGGAAGAGGAACGGATTCCGTTGGCAGAGGTACTGATTCAACTTCAGGTTCCGGAGCCGTAACCTCTGGTGTTGGTTCTGGTTCTGAGATGACTTCAGGTTCTGGTTCGGCCGGAACTGGTGCAGGTTCAGGCTCTCTTCGCTCAATGATTGCACCCATCTCGATCTCAGCAGGTTGTGCCTGTTCGCTTGCAAAAAGCGCCATAGGGAGTGCATGTCCTGCAACATCGAGTGAGGATTTGAGCTCTTCAGCCATCGTCTGCATCTTTTCCACATTGTCCGAAGGTGCTGCCATGATGGTATCAATCGATTGCAAGTATCGATCAACCTCCGTGTTTCCGCCCGTCGCATATGCAATGGCTAGAATTTTCAGGAACTGCATTGGATCAAACAAGGGCGTGAGTGCTTGGACGACATCTCCCGTAGCGAGAGGATGTGCTGTATTCGCTGCGCCTGTCGAATCGGCTTGACCTGCAAATTGGAGCAAGGGGTCAGGGAGTGCAATGAGGTTCAGATGACCAAAAATCCAGAAGTAAATCTCACCACCTTCACACTGCAATCGTTCGCTTGCAGCCTCAAAATCGAATTCACCTGGACGAAGTATGATGTCAGCCAAGTGTTCAAGCGCCTTTGACAGTGCCTGCTTCGAATCCATCGACATCATTTGTTGAAGGACATCGGATGAATCGACAACACCGAAGTAAGCCGCCGCATCATCGACCTCAATACCTTCAGGAAGAGTTGCTCCTTCTGGTACGCCTTCAGACATTTCTCTTCCTCCTATTCCCGCCAATCACGTGTTGTTTTTGAGGTGGCTTTTAATGATCTATTGTTGGGCTCTGTCCATATCGTAGATGGCTCTGGATTGTTGAGCAGACCAACCTGTCCCTTGCAGTTGCATCAAGAGGGTGCGCTCTTGCTCACCCTCACCGAGTTCACCACCCACCCATTCAACAGCTGCATCACGATCGTCGGCTTGCCAGTCTTCGAAGAGCGACATGTCAACTTCAATTCGTGCACGTCGAACCTTCTTCTGAGGTGCTGCAGCCTCACTCTGATCGGGCTCATCCGTCTTAGAAACAGGCGTTCTGCGAGCAGGTTTGGATGCAGCAGCGGGCTGTGCCTTTCCAGGCGGTCCTCGATTGGATGGACCAGACGAAGGGGGTCGGGAGCCTCCGGGTGGCCCTCGCTTGGGTCCAGAAGGACCTCTTGATGGAGGCGGTCCTCCAGAAGGACCTCCAGAGGAAGGCTGACTTCGAGGTGCAGGCGTCGAACGACTTGGCATCGGTTTGCTTTGGAACGAGGAGAAGAAATCGTCCTCATCGTCGTCATCATCATCGAAGAAATCGTCATCGTCATCGTCATCATCGAAGTCATAACCACGGTTTCGAAGTCGTCCAATCACCATCGTTAACAGAAGCAAGCCAACGATTCCTCCGGCAAGAACACCACCAAACACAGGCAAGGGCATTCCAAGAATCATCGTCTCTCCATCATCGGTTTCTGAGACAGGTAGTGGACATCCATCATCGTAGCCATCGGGTCCTTTCGGTTGTTCTGGACAGTTGTCAAGAAGATCATTGACACCATCTTGGTCGGTATCTCGCTCACTCTTTGAGCAGCCTTCATCATCGACGTTGGTCGTTGGAGAATCTGGACATTTATCGGGTGATGAAGCGCCCTCAACGAAGATTCCAGGCCACTCTGAATCCCTTGAAGCGTTCCAAGCAGGATCGCCCCAGTTGTCACCGTAACCATCACCATCCGAGTCATCCCACTGCGTTGCATCGCCTGGGAACTTGTCTCGACCCCAGTTGTCAGCCCAACCGTCCCCATCATCTTCACAACCAATCTCGAGCGTATCGAGGTAGGAGGTTCCAGTTTCAGTCGGACAGAAATCTGCATCGTTGCCGAGTGGATTGTCTCCAAA
>JAAXIR010000174.1:0-689 GCA_012270265.1 Candidatus Poseidoniales archaeon | reverse complement strand
CCTTCAGCATCCTCATCTACGCAGCCGTCCTCAGCAACAGTCCCTCTCGCCGCTCTATCTGGACTGAGAGCAGACTCGTCCCGTTCACCATCGCCATCCGAATCACGCTGGTTTTCGTCGCAGCCGTCCGCATCAACCGTCAAGGTTGAATCCGGACAAAGGTCATCGATGTCATAGACACCATCACCATCGCTGTCTTGCACGAGTTGCTCATCACTGCAACCGTCCGAGTCTACCGTAGAACCAGTGCTTGTTTCTGGACAAACATCGTCTGCATTCGAGACACCATCCGAATCATCATCGAGCTGTGAATCAGCGCAGCCGTTGGCATCGACTGTTTCGAACACGGACGTTCCGGGACACGAGTCGACGTCATCATAGACGCCATCACCGTCGTCGTCATCGGTGTTGACCAGAGGACAACCAACACCATCTGTTCCATCAGCAACACCGAACTGGAATGGACATTCATCGGCGTTGTTTCCTGTAGCATTATCACCAAATCCATCTCCATCGTAATCGAGGAATTGTGTAGGGTCGAGTGGGAAATCATCGTCAGTATTGGCCCAACCGTCGTCATCACTATCTGGGCAGCCCGGAGTTGGGTTGATCGATGTTCCATACACGCCAGGGCATCCATCGAGGATGAGTCCTTGACCGTTGGTTCCATTGTACGATGAGGTCCATCG
>JAAXIR010000060.1 GCA_012270265.1 Candidatus Poseidoniales archaeon | reverse complement strand
AATGCTAGCGTATAGCATGCGCTCACGTTCATTCCTACTTGTTCTCTTGATGCTGGGCATGTCCTTCTCTTCCGTAGCATCATCAGATTCAACCATCTCAAGCAGTACCACATGGAGTGGAACGGTTGTTTTGAGTGGGAATGTGACGGTAGATTCGTCGACGACACTCGTTCTCGAGCCGGGGACCATCGTTGATGCTCAGTCGTATTGGCTCCAGATCGATGGTGTACTCGAAGCAAGTGATGCGCAGTTCATGACAAGTGAAACCTCAACCAGTCCTGGCTCCTCGGGAGCGGGACTATGGGGCGGTATTGCCATCTCTTCAGGTGCTTCGGCTGTCCTTTCGAACATTTCCATTTCAGGGGCAGAATCGGCTCTTGAGGTACATGGTGAAGTCACCATTCATGAGTCAATCACCATTTCCAACAGTTTCATTGGCTTCGACATTGCCTCATCAGGAATACTCGATGCTGAGAACGTGACCATGTCATCCATCGAAATTCAGTCGGTGGTTAACCATGGTGATTTGACCATGGATACAGGCTCTTTTTCGGATACGGCGACAGGTATGTTATCGACACACTCGCTCTCTGTCAACGATGTATCGTTCTTTGAAACTGGTGTGGCAATCGATGTCGTGTCAGGAACTGCAACCATCACAGGACTTGGACTTGAGAACGTGAGTGTCGGTATCGGATCGGATTCCGGAGCATCAACAACAGTATCCAGCATTTACGGACAGCACGTTGCACTCGTAATCGACGGAACCGATGCTGATGACTTGACCGTATCAAACGCCCTCATCTCCGGAGAACGGCTGCTCTGGGGTTCGATGGAGAGTATTTCCATCTCTGACACAAATTTCACACAAGAACAATCAGGACGATCTGTCGTTGACCTTCGATGCCTTATTGATTGTACATTCGACAACGTCTACATCCATAATGCAGACATCGGCATGGACGTCGATGGTTCAGGTACAACAACGCTTACGGATTCAGAAGTTCATGGAGACCAACTTGGAATTCGTGCGTCTGGAACCGGGCAACTCGTTGTTGAATCGAGCACAATCGTAGCAAATGAGACAGCCATCTCCATCTCAAGTTTGGATTCAGAGATTAGCCAATCGACAATCTCTCTGCATAACGGAGTCGGCCCTGCGGCGGTTTTGCTTGAAGGCGAGCACCAATGGAACGATGTTGAGATTTCAAAACCATACAGCAGCCTCGATACTGAATCGTTGGGTCTTGATGCATGGTATACGACAATTGAATCAACTTCGCTGACAACCAACGGCTTTGCTTACGGCATTGAGCTCGAGGAATCGACATTGAATGCAGATGTTGGAGCGTTCATCAATGGAAAAGAGCGAGGTCTTCATGCAATTGATGCTACTGCATCGATCGGAACATTGACCACAACGGCCCAGCAATATGGACTCGTCTTGAGTGATTCATCGACGGTCATTGTTGAGGATTGGACCGCCAACCTGCACAACACCCCTCTTTTCCTTGAAGATGGTTCAGTGGCTCATGCACGTGACTTCGTACCTCTAAACACTGCACAAGGCTCGAGCGATGCAGTTGGAGATGGAACATTTCTGTATGGAGGCCCCTCTACAAGCAGCGTCTCGACAACCGACTCAGGCTATTTGTATGAGACATACGTCTCGTTTGTCGATATGAACAATCAGCCGGTTCAAGCGACTTCCTTCGCATACGGATTTGAATCCCTAGCCGACACAAACGGAGTCGCATCGCTACCTTTGCTCGCATCAGGAACCGTTGTTGAGGTCCTGTTTGATGGTCAAGGTGTTAGCAAGGAACTGTTTGGGAACCAGCAAGGCCAGACTGTACAGATCATCGCTCTTCCCGAGGGCGATTGGACATTACCGTCGTCGTCAACCATCGTTCTAGGTGCTCGCCCAGATGGCCAACCACACCAACTCAATGGAGATTTGACGTTCAGTTCAAACTCCCATCTCAAATTGATCGATACGACGCTTGTCGTTGCTCAAACCTCTGAAGTGGATTTGGGACCATCTGGAACGCTGACCGGTGATAATGGCGTACTCAATGCATCCTTGTTGACCATGAGTGTACAATCAACGCTCGTTTCAGAAGGACGAGGATTGGAGATACAATCTCCTGTTCAATGGTCGTGCTCTCAACCTCAAAACATCGCGGATATTCGTTTCATGTCAACGATTTCTCTTGCCCCATTGTGTGAAGTCGAAATGATTGGAGGTCAAGCAAATGAAGCGATCACCATCGGTACCAGCGCTTCCTTCTCACTGATTTCGACGCTTGATATCGAAGTGCTTGACAAAGGACTTCCAGTCGAAGGAGCAACCATCATTGTCGATGGTCAGACTGTTCAAACAGATGCACTGGGCTCTGCAACAGCGCAAACAACTGCTCGCACCGTCGATGCTCAAGGTGATGTCCAGGAAGGCACGAAGACGGTTACCATGCAGATTGGTTCATTCACGGAGTTCTTCGCTTGGAATGCTCAACAATCTACTTCGCACACCTTCATGGCCTCTACCGTTCCAACTGGAACAATCAGTTCTTGGTTGATCCTTGAAGAAACATGGAGCCCATACCGATTGGAAGGAGACTTAACGGTTGCATCAAACACAAGGATGACCGTCAATGATGGTGTTGAATTGCGTATTGCTTCGAACGCAATCATCGACGTTCAAGGCATCTTTGAAGCTGGAACAGCAACCATCTCTTCAACAGGATTTGGAGCTCGTTGGGGAGGACTGATGTTGGACGGAATTGTTGGGTCAAGAGTTGACCTCTCTGGAACCCTTCTCGCAGAAGGCTCACCGCTGATCACCATGGCTGGTCGCGGTGATGTAAGCGCACAGGGTGTACAATTTGCACGTTCAGCGGGCGCTGACCCGCTGATCAACATCTATGCAACAGCGCAATCTTCGTTAACGCTCATTGATTCTGAGCTGAGAGATGCAGGTTCAAGGTGCATTCAGAGCCAGAGTCCAGATGCAACCATTGTTCTCAGGGATGTTGAGTTGTCAGACTGCAAAGGGGATGGTCTTTGGGCACGACTTTCTCCAATCGATGTTCAAGGCATTACGCTTGGAACTGGACTTGAGGATGGAATTGAT
>JAAXIR010000223.1:1623-3212 GCA_012270265.1 Candidatus Poseidoniales archaeon | reverse complement strand
AGTCGAGGCAGGTATTCCTGAAGACGACCCACGTAACCCTGGTGTCATCGCTGACAACGTCGGTGACAACGTCGGTGACGTTGCTGGAATGGGTGCTGACATCTTCGAATCGTTCGTTGGTTCAATCATTGCTGCAATGATCATTGCAAGCGACAAAACAGAGCCGATGGGCGTTGACTATGTTCTGATGCCGATTCTTCTCGGATTCATCGGATACGCTGCTTCCATCATTGGTGTCTTCTCGATGACGTTCCTCAAGAACGGAAGCGACCCAGCAGCAGCTCTACGAAATACAACCTTCATTGCAGCCATCCTCTTCTGGGCAGGTGGTTATCTCGCTATCCAACAAGGCCTGATTGCTGTCGAATACGGAATCATGCATTCTGTCGTCTTGGGTAGCGTTGTCGGAATCCTGATTGGTCTGGTTACAGAATACTACACGGGTATCGAACCTGTGTTCGGAATCAAGACCCGTGCCATTCCTCACATCGGTGAAATGTCCAAGACTGGTCCTGCAACCAACGCTATCGCAGGCCTTTCCGTCGGAATGATGTCCACGTTCATTCCAGTCGTTCTCATCGCACTCGGTATCCTTGGAGCCAATGAATTCGGTGGAGAAACCTACGGTCTCTACTGCATCGCCATGGCTGCCATGGGTATGCTTGCCACTGTCGGTGTCACGATGACCGTCGATGCCTACGGGCCAGTTGCTGACAACGCAGGTGGAATCGCAGAGATGAGCGGACTTGGCGACGATGTTCGTGCTATCACTGACGAACTTGACTCTATTGGTAACACGACCGCTGCAGTCGGCAAAGGATTCGCCATTGGATCTGCTGCATTGACCGCTCTCGCTCTCTTTGCTGCTTACACAACTTCCGTTGGCGGTGTCAATCTCGACTTGACCGAGCCAATGGTTGTCATTGGTCTTCTCATTGGTGGCGGACTACCGTTCGTCGTCGCTGCAATGACCATGACTTCAGTTGGAAAGGCTGCAGGTGACATGGTTGTTGAGATTCGACGACAATTCAAGGAAATCCCTGGACTCCTCGAAGGAAAGGAAGGCGTCAAGCCAGATTCCCAAACCTGTGTGGACATTTCAACCAAGGCTGCTCTTCGTGAGATGGTCGGACCTGGTGTCGTCGCAGTCGTTGCTCCAGTCATTATCGGATTCGGACTAGGTACCGCAGCGCTCGGTGGAATGCTTGCAGGTTCTCTTGTCACAGGTGTACTGATGGCGCTCTTCATGGCCAACGCTGGTGGCGCTTGGGACAATGCCAAGAAAGCGATTGAACAAGATCACATCCCTGGTGCAAAGAAGGGTGACGACGCTCACGATGCTGCTGTTATCGGTGACACAATCGGTGACCCATTCAAGGACACAAGCGGTCCTGCTCTGAACATTCTAATCAAGTTGATGAGCATCGTTGCGGTTGTAATCGCAAGCGGATTAGATGCCGGTTTACTGTTCTGAGCAGAAAACCCGCATGCTGAAAAACGACACCGTTGTGGGTCGAGACATGCGTGCTTACTTGTTGTCCCTATTGATGATAACAATCAGCCTTGCTGGTTGCATCAGTAACGAGGAC
>JAAXIR010000223.1:0-1613 GCA_012270265.1 Candidatus Poseidoniales archaeon | reverse complement strand
CATCGGTGACCCATTCAAGGACACCTCTGGCCCATCGCTTAACATTCTCATTAAGTTGATGTCCATCGTCGCTGTCGTTCTCGCCGGTACTGGCAAGCTCACCGATAACGGACTCCTTTGAGACGTACGCTCAAGCGTTAGCCTCTTGAACAGAGGTCGATAGGCCAATCCATGCAAGCGTTGCATCGTAGCCTGTTTTTGGTTGCCTTGTTGCTTTGCATGAGCCTTGCAGGTTGTACCAGCAACGATGCCTCTTCATCTGCAAGCAACAGCATGACCGAAGAAGAAAAGCAACTTCCAGAATGGAATGTAGGCCAAAACTGGCTCTACACATTCATTACGCCTCAATTTGGTGAAGACAGTGCACGTCTTGTTGTTGCTGAGATCGACAATGGTTCAGGTGAATACGTCCTTGGTATCTCCTCCGAGCGTGAAGCGCAGCGACACGCTGTCATCAACCACAATCCATTCTTGGGTCGAATGACCATCGATGCCCTCGCAGTCTATGAAAACGGAGAACCACAGCAAGTGTTCTCGTTCCCATGGACCGTTGGTGATGCATGGTCGTTCACGCTCCTTGGACAGCAATGGGATGCGACGACTGAGTCGTTGAACAACGGTAACGCTCGCGTCGAAGCAGAATCATCAGAAGGTCATGAGTTGTCCTATACCTTCAGTGGCAGCAAAGGATTCCTTGAACGCCTTGTTTGGAGAGACGGTGATGGAACCATCCAGCTTCGAATGGATTTGAACATCGCACGTTCCAACTACGAAGGTGATGTTTTCTTCTATCGAGCACGCGACCTCATCGATCGAATGTACGAGGAAAACGATCAGGAAATCTACGACTCCTTCTTTGACTCAGGCCATCCTTCCGAAGGCGATTGGGACACACTGGTATGGTATCTCGATGTTGAGATTGCTTCAGGTGCTGGTGGGTCCGGTTCTCTGACAATGAAAGATCACGCTGGTGCCTCCCCACTCACTCGCGCATGGGGTTCTGGAGCGACTGAGAAAGGAGCGATTGGTACAATCCCGTCAAACTCTGGTGATTATTCACTGACGGTTACCGTTCGTGGACCGTCTTCGTTTATCCATCTCAAAGTTGCTGGAGCACTCGTGTTCCAATGGACGCTGTAAGGTGACATCGATGCCCACGCTCATCATGATGCATGGGATGACCGGGACGGCAGAGATGATGCGACCGTTTGCTGAAAAAATCCTTCCAGAGGGATGGACGTTGCTAGTGCCTGATGCACGTTTTGATCATCCTCGACGTGGTAAAACCTCGTGGCGATATGAGGATGAAGCACCTGATGTAACTCGTCGATTGCAACTCTCTCGGCGTGAATTGATGTATTTTGATTCATCACTCTCGCAACTCGAGAAACTCATCGCTGAAGAAGCGCCAATGGGCCCACTCGTCGTAGGTGGATTCTCTCAAGGTGGGGCGATGGCTCAAGAGATGCTCCAACTTCCTCTTGCAGATCGAATCGTTGGTATTGTTGCCTTGGGAACACGGTTGGTTCGACCGATGGAATTGAGGCTCCGTCTTGAGGAACTCGACAAAAAAAGGATGTTTTGGATGCATGGCGTGCGCGATGTGCGGGTGC
>JAAXIR010000289.1 GCA_012270265.1 Candidatus Poseidoniales archaeon | reverse complement strand
GAGTCACCATGATGCTCTATGGAGAATCAGATCGAGGTCCAGAAGAAGTCGTTCATGAGGCTCTCAATCATCCGCTTCTCGATGTTGACATCACTGGAGCTACAGGTGTTCTGATTCATGTTACTGGCGGCCAATACATGACCTTAGAATCAGCATCTCAAGTCGTTGATTTGATGACGGCTCGTGTCAGTGAGGATGCAAACGTCATTTGGGGTGCTCGACAAGATCCAACCTTTGGTGATACCATCAAAGTCATGGCCATCATCACAGGCGTTGGTGGTGCTGACATGCGCACACCCCGCATGGAGCCAAACAAGCTCGGAGATGCACTCAAACTAACCCGACAAACCCAACTCGGTGGCGGTACAAACAATACCGGTAGCGTCGACATCCATCGGTTCGATTAAACGGTGTAATTTACGCACCCGCTCAATAACCTCATATCTCTGTAGGTGTACGGATTATCATGCGCAAAGTAGCATGTTTGGCTGTTTTCATGGCGTTGATGATGTTGGTTCCAGTACAGGCTGGAGAGAATGTTAGCATTCAACAATCGCAACCTCAGGATGACAACCGTCAACCAAGTGAAGAGAACAAAACGATGTACATGTTCTGGAACGATTCGAACACAAAGGCATGGACACACTTCCAAAAAATGGACAACTCAAGTCTCGAACTCTACTCGGATGAGGTTGAAAATGGATTGATTGATGTCGATTTGCGATTCCGAATGGATCCAATCCTTGCTAAGCGATTGTACATGGACCCTGATGGCCTCTTCAGAGGTTCAATGAATTTCTATGTTGAAGGAGACTGGACTAACGACAATGATGGTCAAACTGCTTGTGGCCAAAACGACTGTGAAGAATTGAACATCACACTCTATGCAGGTCCAAACGTCATCGGTGAGCACCACGAAACTGGTCTTGTTGTTGGCGACAACACTGTCACGTTCAATTTCGTCATCGAAGAAGACACAATCATCGATTGGAATGGTGACCAATTCAATCCAGAGGTTCAGGTTAAGATGAAACTTAGAGGAAACCGTCAGACCACAAATCTTGGGTTTACACAAACAGGAGAACCCGCCAAATTTGAAATGAGCATGGGTGAACAGTCCTACATCGAACTCCCAATTGACGATGACTCCTGGAACGATGCATTCCAAGATGGTGGAGACATCGATGGTAGTGATTCCGAAGACACACCAGGATTCACCCTCGTCGTCGCTTCAGCAGCGATCGCAATGGCCGTCTTCGTAAATGCTCGAAGAGATGAAGAGTGATCTTCAATCATTGAGCGCTAAAAGGATTGATTCCGTATTGAGAGCGACTGCAAGTTGCTCTCCATCCGCAAGTCGCTTGACGGTTGCTTGACCTTGTTCGAGATCTCTTGGACCTACGACGAGTGCGTAACTTGCACCGATGCTGTCGGCCCAACCCATGGCTTTGCCAATCTTTCGAGAGCGAAGTTCAATCTCGACACGGATGCCAGATTGGCGCAATTCTCGTACCAAATCGAGCACTTCTGAAGCCTCAATGTTGAATGGAATCATGGCGAGGAATGGTGTTTCTTCCTCTTCTCCAGGAACAACCTCACTCCTGCCTTCAGCAGCAGCCTGTGCTTCCAAGGCGAGTAGAACTCGATCGAAACCAAGACCAAACCCACAGCATGGATCAAGGTCTGCAAGGCCGAACAGATGAAGCAGTTTGTAGGAACCTCCACCGAGAACCTGTCCCTCTCCACCCAATTCAGGTACGTGGACTTCAAACACGGTTCCAGTGTAATAATCCAAACCTCGTGCAACGGTGAGATTGACCGAAAGGGATGGAGGTGATGGTGCAAGTTGTCCAATTGAGTTGATGGTCGATTCGAGATCGTCCAGTGCCTCAAGCGAAACACCATCCATCGACGAGAGAATCTCACGAGCAGATGCAATGGTCTCCTGTCCTCCTTTCAACTCAGAAAGTTGTTTGAGCGGTGCGACGAAATCGGTGGAGATGGATTGTGCTTCAAGCAGGGCTGTCAACCCATCAAAGTCGGCTTTGTCGAGGAAACGCATCGCAGAAGCGAGGGGCGGTTCTCCTGATTCTGAAGTATCATCGAGGCCAATCCCAGTGAGGACTTGCTTCAACACACCGACGTGACCAATGCGCAATTCCCAATTCTTCAGTCCAGCCTCGGTCAGCATGTTGATGGCAAGAGCAATGACTTCTGCCTCAACGAGTGGACCAGTTGCACCGATCAGTTCAACACCATATTGGTAGAATTCTCGATAACGTCCCTTCTTGAATTCCTCATAACGGAAACACTGACCATAGTAGGAGAGACGGAGTGGTTTTGTTTCATTACGAAGTTCTTCAGCAACCATTCGCATGACTGGAGCCGTCAATTCTGGACGCAGTGTTAGATCGCGTTCTCCTTTGTCTTGGAATGCATAGAGTTGGGAAACAACACCAGGTCCTGACTTTGCGGTGAACAAGTCGAGGGATTCAAAGATGGGTGTCTGAACGCGAGAGAACCCATGACGGCGGGCTTGCTCCTCAAGAAGCGATTCAAACGCAAGTCGCCGTTTCATTTCAGTTGGACCAAAGTCACGCGTACCTCTTGGACGTTGGACCATGAACCTTCGAAGCGCCTTCCCCTCTAATGCCCTTCGCTTCATTCAGGAGCATACTGTTGATTCGTCGTCACTTTGTGTGAGCCCCTTCAAGAGGACCCAGTGGGATGATTCGGAAGGTGTTGATGTTTTGATGCGACCAGAAATAATGCGCTTTGATGTGGTGCCAATGGCAAGTCTCTCGAATACCAGGTAGGTCGAGGACACGTTCAACAAACGCCTGCAGGTTTGGATAGTCAATGATGCGTCGAAGATTGCACTTGAAATGAACAACGTAGACCAAATCGAAACGAACCAATGTGGTAAAGAGACAAATGTCAGCTTCTGTCAATCGACCTTTGCCTTCGCCAACAAGCCAATCTCTTCCTTCAAGATGAGCATCCAATTGATCGAGGCGTTCAAACAGGGCTGTAACGGCTTCATCGTACGCTTCTTGGGTACGAGCAAATCCAGATTTGTAGACACCATTGTTGACCGATTCGTAGTTTGCATCGATCATGTTGTCAATCTCTTGCATCAATTCTGGTGGGCAAAGAGTTGTTCCATTACCGAAACCTTCCTTTGAAAATTGATCAAACATTCTGATGATTTCACGA
>JAAXIR010000260.1 GCA_012270265.1 Candidatus Poseidoniales archaeon | reverse complement strand
CTTGAGCAATCAACAATCGATACCATCGTACGCGTAGCGCTCCATGCCAACCCGCCTCACCTTCTTCTTTCTGGCCCTCCCGGATCTGGAAAGACCGCTGCGTGGCGCCTCATTGTTCGACAGGTTCTCGGCCCTTCGTGGCGCTCAACAACCCACGTTTTGCAAGCCAAGGATCTTGCGAAGTCTGCTGGTGCAATGGCCGCCTTTGAGTCGTTCTTGCGACCTGGAGGAAAGGATTCAAGCGACACACTCGCAAGCAGAACATCGCTCGACGCGTTCGACTCAACATTTTCGCAGGTATCTGCGGACGACATCGCTCCAGCAGGCCATGAGTCCCAACGCGGGAGTCAGACCGACGTCCATATTTCCCGAATCATCGTCATTGAAGATGCTGACTATCTCGGGCATAAACGTCAACCGCTCTTGCGTCGTATGATGGAGGCAACTAGCCAAACATCGCGATTCATTTTCACAGCTCAAACCCCTTCTCGATTGATCGATGCGCTTCGTAGCCGTACACAACACATCCGACTCACAGGCGTCCCACGAAAGCAAATCGAGTCCAAACTCGCAGAGTTGTGCGCTTCTGCGGGCGTTGAACCGGTTCGAGGGATTCTTGGCGACATTGCTCACATTTCGAACGGGAATCTTCGAAAAGCCATCTTCACAACTGAAGTTCTCGCACTTCGAGATCTTCTTGGTGAGCGAGGCAATCTCCACCGCCTTCTCACAATGATATCGACCAATGAGGTCCAACGGATGATAGAAGCCGCATTGCGAGGCCAAGTTGTTGAATGGCGCTGGGAGAAGGACGGTTACAAGAACACAAGAAAGCTCAAGGGCGCCTTGGGAATCTACGATGAAATCGTTACACAACAAAGTTTGGAAGCCGAGGATGTCGTTGAACAAGCGCATCAAGTTCTCACCGGAGGGCGCCTCAATCTTCCAGAGGATCAATTGACACTCGCTCTTACTGCACTGTCGGACTGCGATGTACGCCTTCGGCGCTCTTCGCAAGGACGTATTCAGATCGAGCAGATGTTGCATGACTTTGCTGCAATTCATCAACAGTAATCTCCATGATAGGGAGCGTTTTGGCAACGCTGGGCGTGTAGCACAGCTGGATAATGCGTCGGCCTCCTAAGCCGAAGATCGCGGGTTCGAATCCTGCCACGCCCGCCAAATCGGATTGATTTACTGGGGATGCAGCGAAGAAGACATATGTGGGCTGTTCGTACAGAGGACCGAGTCAGATGGAGCCAGAGGAAGAATCCATCGTTGCTCGCACCCGGCGAACCATCAAGTCCTTGCCAGATCCATACGGCCACGGCTTTGCTCGAAACGAAGACCCTCTCGAACGTACACGTGAAGCTTGGGTCAAGAGCGAACGTTTCCGTATGAAAAGTGGACAAATCGCCAACAATTCGTTTTTCCTTGCGTTCCGCAACGTTGTCGGTTTTGGTATTGCTACAACTGCCGTTTTGCTCGTTATTAATCCGACCATCTTACCATACACTTCACCATTGTTCATCCTCGCTATTTGGCTGATTCCGGCCCTTGCAGCATTCGTCCCTCCTATCGCAGGAAGCGAAGCAACCTGGTCTGCAGTAGAGGCGAAGATTTCTCTTCGTGAACAGGGAGGATTTGGTGATGGAAAGCGACACACGCTCCGAGCGCAACCAGGGATGGACCGGGTTCTTGAAGGGCTTCGAGATGGTCGCCGACAAAACAACATCAGTGCCTTTCTTGCGACCACGTCGCTAACGTTGCTATGTCTTTCAATGCTCATTACGCCTCGCTCAGTAGCTTGGAATCTGCTGTTGCTTGCATCGATGACTGCGGGAATAGGGTTGAGTATTCATTCGATTTTGACGACCTATTACATCCGACTTCAAGCAGATACGATGCCATTGCTGATACACTATGCACCAACACACCATCCGACACAACTAGGCTCACCATTGGGCCAATTGCTTCAATCGCACCTTGATCCGGATTCACAAATCGAATGGGCTGAGTGGGAGACAAGCTTCCATGACGCTATTCTTCCCGGGACTGACCCGATACAAGCAAGAGAACGCCTTCTTTTCCTCTTACACCTTAATGCTCATTCCATCATCAGCGACGAGGTTGTTCTTGACTCATTGCGCGACTTCATGTCGCCGGATGCTATCGACCGAACGCTTCTCTCTCGAGAACAATTTTTCAACTGGCGTACGCTTCAACGCGCCCTTGAACATGCAAGAGCATGGCAGCCTGGAGCATTCCGATTGTTTGAACGGTTGCAGAACGATTTCCTTTCTGGAGCGCCAGAGATTTTGCTTTCGCCATGGAGGATGGACATTTCACTCGATTCAACGTGTTACGATGGATCAGGCAGCCTCTTTATCGCCCTCAACAATCAGACGTTCGATGCCACACACGTTCGTGTTGAAGTTCAAGTTCCCGGAGGAGAGCCTCAGTCCATTGACCATCGGTTCGAATTGGCTCCATGCCCTCCTCCAACGAAAGCCATCGAACTTACACATGCTTCTGAAGACGATGTTTTGAGCTGGCTTCCACGATACCTAGAGCGAACAGTCGTTCTCTGGATTAATGTTGCTTGGGATCGCAGCTTCAAGGGGGCGGCGCAAGTTCAAGTGACGCTTCGTGACGATGGTGGAGTCGTTCTTGGATCTCGAATTGTTCGAACGAATGTGCTGCCAAAAGAAAGTCGACAACACATTGAGCGAATTCACCAACTGCTGCGCGTTCGCCGATTCTCTGAACTCGATGTACCGACCTCAACGAGTTGATTTTCCTAGGGGAACAAGCGCTTTGCTTATGGCGGGGGTTTACCTCGGAATGAACACTGGGGTAGTGGAATGGAAGCATGGGATGTCGTGATTCTGGGAGACGGTCCTGCAGCATTGTCTGCTGCTGCACAAGCATCGAAAGATGGAGCAAGCGTCCTCATGATGAGTTCAACCGGTCTCGGTGATGCTGGTTTGGATGCCATGGATGGCATCGCTTGCCACATCCAAGAGGAAAGCAATCGTGGTCATCGAGAAGATACAATCAAGATGGGTTCGTTCCTTTGCGATCAAGATATTGTTGCCGAACAAACGACCAAGGCTTTGCGCATCGTTGATCTTCTTGAACGAAGAGGTGTCAATTTCCGACGTGACGCAAAAGGGATTGTCAAAGGGCACTACGCTTCTGGTCACTCCAAACCTCGCCTCATCAATGCCGGAGACTCAACAATGCGTGAAATTCAGCAGGTTCTCGAAGAACAATGCATGAAGCATGGTGTAACTCGTCGAGGCGATCAGGTTCCTTTGGAATTGATTCATACCGACTACTCCGTCAATGGCTTGATTGCCATTGACATGTTGAACGGGCGTATCCTTTCCATACAATGCAAGGCACTTATCATCGCAGATGGTGGGTTTGAGGGGGCATTCACCAACGGATCAACATCGCTTGGAATGGACCTCGCATATCGCGCTGGTGCACCATTGCGAAACATGGAATTCGTCGCCGAAGCCCCTCTCGGAGTCGTTGGAACCAACTTGATCGTACCTCAATCCATCCTTTCGGATGGTGCAACATTGCATACGCCTTCAGGTACTGCCCTTGAGACAACTTCAACCACACCTACCTCTGAGATTTGCTCGAAAATGCATGAAGCTGGAACAACGGTTCTCGATGCACGAAACCTCGGAGAAAATGCCGATTGGTGGAGCGTTCTCTTTGACACCATCAAGCAACGTACGGGCATTGACATGCACAGACAAACCGTCGAAGTTGCTCCAGTCGCCACGCACACACTGGGAGGGTTGCCAACCGATGAACACGGCCGAGTCGTTCTCCAATCATGGGCAAGATGGTTCACGGGCCTCTATGCTGCAGGATCTGCAGCATCGAGTGGACTACATGGCGCCGATGTTCTCGAAGGAAACCGCCTGCTCGATGCCATCGCAGTAGGGGAAGCAGCGGGTGCTAATGCATCTGAGTGGATCGAAAAGAGAAAATTCACAGGAGCATCATCGCTTGAAGAGGCGCACGGTCTTGCAGAAGCAGAATTGAGCATGCTGGGAGGTGATTCCGAAGGACCAGTACAGCGATTGAACCCAGTCTTGACCGGACTAAAAGAGACGCTCAACTCACTCCAAACACCAGCAAGCGTCGCCTCTGATTACGATAACGCTGTTGAAATGTTCGAAGTTCTCTCTGTTAAGGCAGAACAGCTCTATTGTGACCAAACATCGCTCATTGCGAATCAAAATCTTTTGGAAATTCTACGCACACAGGCCGCCATCCGCATGGCACAAGCTTACGTACAATCTGCCTCGATGCGGACCGAATCCCGAGGCCTACACCAGCGCTCAGATTTCCCAGATTTTGACAATGAGCAACTTCACCACAACCTCGTCTTTGCAGATGGAACAAACACAACACTAGCGTTGCGAAAAGGCCCATCTGGAAATTGGATTCTTCCTCCTTCCGCTGCGGTTTGATTATTTGTTCGGGCTGCTTCGCCTAACCATGGCAGAACCGACGTTGTTTGAACGCATTCTGTCTGGAGAGATTCCCTCGCACAAGATTGGAGAAGGTGAAGGATGGTATGCCTTCCTTGACATCTTTCCACGAAGAGAGGGCCATACACTGGTCATCCCTACAACACCCGTCCAACGACTTGCTCAACTTGGCGAGCGTGAACGGTCACAATTGATGTCAGGTGTTGTTGAAGTCCAAACTCGACTTTCAAACCACTTTGGCACGACGGATTTCACAGTCCTTGTCCATGACGGTCCACTTGCTGGGCAAGAAGTTCCACATGTTCATGTCCATGTTCTTCCGAGGACCGAAGACGATGATGGATCAACACTCGCTGCGATGTGGCCGTCAAATCCGTACTCTAATCCAGACCATCAAGCGTTGGCTTCTCTCGCTGCAAACATCACGATGGGGGCCTGAATATGGCCAAAGGCGTTGCACCATTTGATGGCGTTGTTGATCATCGAGGAGAAGCGCTCCCCGTACTCTCGAAGTCTTCGGCGAACATGAAGATGGAAAAACTCCTCAACACACCGATGCCCTCGTTCGATAAAGAGACGCCAGGAAGTCCTTTTTGGACCAAGCTCGCCTTCTTCCTTTGCCGACGCACTGCTGCGAATCAGTTTCGAACGATTGAATATTCGGGAATGGAAAACATACCAACAGACCGAGGTTCACTTTGTGCAGCGTGGCACACAAACGGACTCATCGATCCTCTCGGCATTATGCTCGCACATCCAAAAGAGTTCGTCATGGGGGGACGTCATGATCTTGTGACCCGTCCCGTACTCTCGTTTTGGACTCGGCGATTGGCAGTGCAGCCAGTGGTTCGCAAAGCAGAGCTGCTCCGTGGAGGTTGCAGTGAAGAAGAAGCCACGAATCTCAACGGTCGTTCCCTACTCACACTCGCAACCGGTATTGCGAGTGGCTTCGGATGCGTCTTGTTCCCTGAAGGAACGAGCCACGACTTAGCACACATGATGCGATTTCGAACTGGGCCAATGCGTACCGTTCTTGCAGCAGCAGCTATTGCCAAGGGCTCGGGGAAGAAATGCCCTGTCATGCAACCCGTAGGTTTGCATTTCCGCGTCCGCCATCACTATCGCACCGACATGTGGGTTGAATTTGGAGAACCACATTATCTTCCAGAGGATGACATCCCTGAGGATCTTATCGAAGCGGTTCAGAAGAGGGAATGGGTTGATCCAGCAGGTGATCTTGTCCGTTCTCTTCGAGATGGACTGCGGCCACATCTCTCACCAATCACACCAAACGTCTCGAGTTGGGACGAACATGGAGCATACCACCTTGTTGCACAACTTGAATCTCGGATCAACAAACAACCTCTCGATACGTGGCGAAAAGAGGTCCTTGCAGCGCGCCAAGTTCGTGACAGGTACCAAACTGAACCTGAAGGAGAAGATGGGAAGCCAACCCCGGTCCAGCACCCAATTGTCGATATGGCCAAGGACGTACATTTGCAACTTGAAGAACGTGGGCTTGACGGCCGGGATTTGAATGCCAACGGCGAACGATTGCGAACAGGCAACCCTCTACGCGGAATTGGCTTTGGTGTCAAAACGGCATTCATGGCGATGTTGTTGCCAGCCTTTCTTCTCTCGCTTTCGCCTCAGTTGGTCCTTGGTCGAATTTTAGGAGATCGAACCGATGAAGGCGTCGATGCCAGAACGACCTACCAATTCCTTGCAGCCATGTTTGGCTCGGTCATCCTTTGGCCATTCATGGCCTTCATTGGCGCAGGTATACTGTGGTTGAACTCCGGTGATATCAGCTCAATTACATCAATCGATGTCCGAACGACGTTTGGGAGTGAATCGGTGCATCACGTTGGAGCATTCGTCCTTCTTTATGTTTCTATGATTCCACTCTTTTGGGCATCGGGTAGGATGTTTGGATTTTGGTGGGACGGATACGTCGATGCTCGAAGAGCGTTTGCACGAATCTTTGTGAGCAGTCCCTACAAACAGACTCTCGAAGAGAAGTTGAAGAATTTGAAAGGAGAACTCCAAAGTTCTCACGAGCGTTGAGTTCAAAACACCCTAACGCTCCGGTTCATCATGGTCGATTCCGGACACGTCCAGCAAATCCGTCAGTGGCTTGCAAGCGAACGTCTTGAAATTCGAGATAAGAACGACCCTAGGGCGGATGCACACTTCCTCGTTCGCTATCCCCCCGGCCCTCAAGGCCACATGTTCGCAGTTGTCCTGCCAAAAGGGAGAGATTTGGTATTTGTTTCGAGCATGACTCGAGTAGATTTGGGTCAACAAGAACAGATGAAGGAACACATGAACGAAGAGCCAGAGGTCTGGTCAGAGTGGGTACATGAATGCCGTCTTTCGCTCATGCGTGCAGAACTCGACTGGGGCATCCATATGGGTCACCAAGGCAAAGAAAAACCGGGGCCTCTTCAAGCATTCAATGTGAGTCTTCCAATATGGCATGATGGCCTGAACAAGAATGCCCTCATGCACAGCCTACGCCGCCTTTGGCTCGCCAAGCTAAGTATGATTCATGAAATCAAATTCGCATATGGTCCTGGGAAAGGAGAACCTGGCCCCGTTGACGATTGGACGGAACAAAAGAAGCGTAAGCAACCCGAAGAAAGTGCACCAGAACCTGCTCAAATCGAGTACAACGATATGATGCCGTTCGGCACAGGATTGGATCCGGATGAATGGGCTTGAAGAGTCCATTTCGCACGTTTTCTTTTCTGACGCGTAAGGGTCGCGGTTAAGTAGTGGTGAAGGTTGCTTCTAGTCACACAGGTGTTACTATGCGTCAAACAACCAAATCGATTACCCTCGTCAGCCTTTTCCTTCTCTCTCTATTCTCTGGAATGGTGATTGGAACTGAGCAAGCCGAAGCCTCTCAAGTCGTCATTACCGAAGCCGTTCGAATTGTTGACGGTGGAACAGCATCCGACAACCAAGCTGCAGTTGCTTCAGACAGTGAAGGAAACGTTCACATCGTCTGGGCAAGGAACACGCAACACCTGTACTATTCCATGCTCTCTCCACGTGGTGAAACCCTGATTGATGCGACGCAAATCACCAATCCAGGACTCCACAAGGTCTGGCACCCAGACATGGTCATTGATGACAACGACAGAATCCACTTGGTTTGGGCGGACAAGTCTGGTCAACACAAGATCATGTACACCTCAATCAACCCGTACCTTGCGCCACTCGATGGAATGGCTGCAGAAGATACTGCGATTTCCGTTATCGATGATACCATCATCTCCATGCGTGCCCAAGACCGTGACTGGCCATCCATTGATGTTGACAGTCAAGGTAACCTCCACATCGCTTGGCAAGATTCCTACGATGAGTTGCAGCAATTCTTCAACCAACCTCAAATCTACTACTCCATGATTCAACCTGAGTTCAGCGGCGGAACGGTCCTCACCCTCTTCGAAGACACACTCTTGACTCCGATCATCGGACACAAGGGTCACCCAGACATCGTTGTCGACTCAAACGACCTTGTCCAAATCGCATGGGACGACACCCGTGGAGGAAAGGTCGAACTCGTCTTCCTCGTCGACACATCCGGATCGATGTACTCTGAATGGGCTGACGTTTGTACGGTTATTTATGGCGGAAACTTCGCTGCAGGTGGCTACTTCCAAGGTCTAAAGCCAATGCTCCAAGAAGGAAACATGACGGTTTACGAGACCATCTATGGTCTTGGAAACACACTCCCTGGTGCTGCAAGCAGTGGTAACTGCGCAACACACAACAAGAACGCCGGACCTCGTTCAACAGCTCTCGGCATCACCCCAGGAGACGACTCCGGTGGTATCCGAAAACTCCCAGGAACCGTCTACAACGGTAACACGTACTCTGGGTACTCTGGAGAAGACTGGGGTCCAGGAACCAACTGGGCCTGTCTTTCTTGGAAGGATGCACAGGGCAATGTTCCAGGTAACCCGCCTACGCAGGACGACCACAAGTGGAACCCGAACGCAACGAAGATCGCTATCCCAATTTCCGATGAAGGACCAAAGGACGGCGATCCTGCACAGCAAGCGGACGATACGACCTCCATCGAGGAAGCACACGACAACTGTGTCAACGCAGGTGTCGTTCCAGTCGGAATGTACGGACAAACCTACGGCGGTGCTACAAGCGTCCAATCCCACTTCAAGGACTTGGCCCAGTGCCCGAACGGTGTCCAAAGCACAGCTGCACGAAACTGTCCAGGCAACACCATCCGTTCAACTGACGCTGGTGGTCAAGTCTACGAGTTCCCATCCGGAAGCGGCGGTGCAAGCCAGATGTCGCTCCTTGTGGAAGCAATGGTTTACATCTCCACGAACAACTCACGTGAGATCTACATGTCCGTTCTTGACCCATACGGGAAGATGAACAACGACCCAAGTTGGACGCCTGGTGTTTCCGGAACTGTTGCTCAGAACGGTGGCTACAGAGAAGACACAGGAAAGGGCTCTGAGGGACACCTTGTTGTTGTCAACGACACACGTGTCACGATTGATGACGCTTATTCGTTCCACCCGTCGATTGGTGTTGACATGGAAGGCAACACGCACATTGCATGGATGGATGGTCGTGACTACGGTTTCGAAAAGGACGTCAACTACGAGATTTACTACACCAAGCTCCGACTTCAGGGTGCTGGAGAGTTTGACGGCCGTGATGATGGTCTCTCCACATACGCCATCAAGAAAATCAACGACACACCGATTTCCAATGTTGAAACCAATGCTGGTCTGCCGCAGAATGCACCATGGAGTGGCAATTCCGTCTTCCCATCCCTTCTCACAGATGACCAGAACCAAGTTCACATTGCATGGGTTGACTCTGGAAACACGTCTGCTGGTGAAGAACTTCTGTACGTGCGACTGAACCATACCTCACTCGAAGGAGATGGACTCACAGCACTCGACCCTTGGGAAACCGTTGCCATCACCTCATGGTCCTCGAACAAACTTGGACCGAACTCTGGTTACAAACCGAGTATCGGTATGCCTCCAGCCTTCTCGAATGATCTAGGAAGCGGTGCGCACGTTGCATGGTCGGATACCAACAAATGCAACGATGAAACCAACAACAATCGTTTCACAATCTGTTATTCACACGTCCTAACCGGACAAGTCGATGTTGAATTTGACGATGGAGAGACGTTCTACCATGTGATTGAACCTGGTGAACAAACCATCTACAATCTCACCATGAACAACTCCACACCGGGACCAAAAGATCTGGTAGCGGACTCCTACGGACTCAACATCACCGGTGTTCCAACAAACTGGACGGCAACGTTGTTCTTCGCTGACAATCATACCGCTATCTTCCCCGACACAGAAATCTTCCTCGAGGGCGGAGAATCGATTCGGTTCTATCTCCGTGTCCGAGCACCATCGATTTATCAGGCAAATGCTGACGAACTCGCAGAGATTCGTGTTGATGCAAAGTCCTACAAAGATCCAGCTATCCGTTCAGAAATCACAACGCTCACTCTCATGGACGTAGTTCACGGAATTGATTTGGATGCATCACACAGTGTTGCTGACGTGGAACAGGGCCAAACAGCCATTTTCTCGGTTACGATCACCAATACAGGAAACGTAGCAGATACATTCCTGTTCTGGGATCCTCAAACCCTTGAGGGTCGTCAGGAATGGTTGCTTCCGTTTGCGTGGGACGTGAATTTCCCATTGAGTGTCCAACTCGATCCAAAGCAGACGGTAACCAAGAATCTCGAAATTAGCGTACCGACGTCCGAAGACCCTGGTGCGTTCGTTATTCTGCTCAAGGGATGGTCAGCAGGCGAGCCTGTCAAGTCTGTTGAGAAAGGAACGTACGACATCCTTGAACTCGGTGTCTTCGTTTCGATTCGTTCGTCCAACAACATTGTGTTCAACATCACCGATCAGGAAGCTATCGTAACGCCAGCTCCTTATGCACCAAATGCCTTGGACCCGAATTGCCACGTGTTTGAGATCGAGGTTGAGAAATACTTCGATACTGGCGATCTTGTCTTCACAACTCCAGGAACTACTGAAAATGATGGGAACTGGACGACAGAAGTCATCTTCCCGAACGGACTGACGTTGAACCCAGACGGTGTCTCCTACCCGTGGGTCCTCATGTCTGGTGACGACTTCCGCATGCATGTGGTCAAGGTGAAAATTTGTGCTCCTGACGACGCTCCAGCTGGACTCGGAAAGGCAGTGACCATCAAGGCTCATCTGAAAGGATACCCGAAGATTTCAGCAGCGAAGATTCTGCAAGTCGATGTCGACCACGTTTATCGTTTGTCAACCGATGTTTCTCTTGTCGATAACGAAGAACTCACGGTTAATCCGGGGGATTCCATCATTCTCCCGACAACCGTGAACAACAACGGTAACGGACCAGATCGCTTTGACTACACTCTTGCCCGTGTTACTGACGAGGCTGGTGTCGACGTCATCTGGGACATTACTGTTCCACGCAACACATTGGAAGAGCTCGATGCAGGCTCATCACAGTCTTTCGATGTCCTCATGAACATCCCTCAGCAAGTACCTGCTGGAGACTACACCGTTGTCTTCCACACCAAGTCTGAGCAGAAGGATGAGGATGCAGCAGGGCGGATGACACGTTTGCGTGATGTCACAACTCTCACAGTCACCGTTCGTGAATTCTACGACATGCAGATTTCAATGGATTCAACCGTTGATAACGATGTCAAGACATCTGCTCCTGGACGTGTTGTACGATTCATCGTCAACGTTACGAACGCTGGAAACGTCCCTGACGTGCCAACGCTCGACAACCACACTTCCGCCCGCTCTGGTACCGATATTACCGTCCAGGAGTTCCCAGGCATGGGCACACTCGACGGATGGGATGTTTCGTGGAAGATCATCCGACAAGTAGGACTTGATCTTGAAAGCGAGGAAGACTGTGTTGCTACCGACTCAACAGCAGCATCTTTCCCAGAAGACAGTTGCGTTCACCTTACTGACATTGACTCATGGCGCCTCCCAGAAATGGCTCCATATGAAACCTACACGATGGTCGCTATCGTAGCCATCGACCCAGGTGCACAACTCACGACTCGAAGTCTTGGTCTCAAGGTTGTCTCAATGATGGGCAATGCTGAGCAAGGCGGTGACCATGATGATTCATCATCGTGGGTTGGAGACTTGTTGGATTCCAACGAGAAGATTGTAACCATCAATCTCCGTGCACCAGACCTCGTAGTACGATCAGCCTCTGTCGATTCTACATCGGCTGATGTTGGCGAATCCATCCCAATTCGTATCGAGATTGCAAACACTGGTAACGTCCATGCGTCAGATATCGAAGTGATTCTCTGTGAATACGATGATGACGATATGATGGCCGAGATTCGAAAGAACGACAACATGTGTGACGAAGACAGCATCGTTATGCGCCAAATCATTGGTGCATTGGATAAGCCAGACGATTCACAAGATGAGCGCGTTATCGAGCTGTACATGCTCTACCCAGTTACTGCAGGTAGCAAGAACGTCTACGTTGTTGTTGACCCAGGCAACACGATTGTAGAAGCAAACGAAGGTGACAACATCGTTCGAATCTCCCAAGAACTTGGTTCTTCGAACCCATTCTTGGATGTCGCTGGTGAAGTCGTAGGAAAGGTCGCGCTTCCGAGTATGATCGTTCTCTTGACCTTCTCACTCTTCGGTGTTCTCTACCTCGTAGGACGAGGGCGACGTGCAGCAGTCAAGGATCGTATTGCAGAGCAATCATCCTTGATGTCTGTGCTTGGTGATGAAGCAGACAACTGATTGAATCAGCCAAGCCACCAACGTAGGTCAGGATTGTCGTCAATGGCGACAACTTCGCCTGAACGCTCAGAGCGTTGTTGCTCTACAAGTTCGCGCACGCGTGACATGACTGCAGAGATATCGCTCTCACTGAGATTGAGTTCTTTCGCCATCAATCCGAGGTCCGGTTTGATACGAGGTGTTTCAATCAATGCGTGAACCATGGTTCGTTGTGAGTAGTCTTCGAAGTCGGTATCGACTGCGGCCGAAACACGTCCTCGTATTTGCTGATGTAAGGCAATGAGAGCGTCTCGTTGTCGATCCAACAGTTCGAGTTGTTCATTCAATTGTTCAAGGTGCACGACACCTTCTGTGACACTGATCTTCTTCCGTCCACTTACCATTTCAGCAATGGTTTGGGCTCCCCCAGGCAATCGGGAACTAAGTCGTAAAGGTCCTCCAGAAGGAAGTTTTCTTCGCTCAATTTTGAAGAGGTCAGGACCAAGATCGACTCGTAGTGAGAATGCTTCACATACTCTGAAAATGGTTCGTGGTGGTCCACCTTTTTCACTTGGAACTTTCATTTTCTCAACGAGATTACCTCGCTCTAACTCCTTGAGATGTTTGACAATCGCTTGCTGACTAACCCCAATCAAATCAGCCAACTGCATTGGGTAATGCGGTTCTCGAACCAGCCGTTCAAGAATCGACCGACGTGTCTTATTTTGAAGCAACATTAACGAGTGCTCAAGTTCGTCCATACTACTCAACTTGTAGTTAGGTAGAGACGGACTCATTTGAACTCGTCGGAGGTTCACAACCCCGGGATTCAATCTTCATCCCAAGACTGCCAATCTTCGTTGTTCGCAACAGGAATCTTACGATCGGATTGTTTCACAATCTTGCTCTCAACAACCGGAGGTGTTGATGTCTGCTGAACTGCAGGTGTAGGGAATGGATCTGCAACGTGCTCACGCTGCTCTTCTTGGGGAGTTGCCGATTCGACATCACCTCGCATCAGTGCATAGACCTGTTCAGTTGTCAACATACTGCCTGCCTGTACATCTCGCGCACCATCCATCTGTTGGCTCGCAATGCTCTTGTCTGAATTCATGTATTCGCCTGTGCGAACATCAAACCCAACACCTTCGGTTGCACCTTGATTCATTTTGTTGATTTGTTCTTGTACAACATCTGGTGTGAGATCGGTTAGTGGCATGATTTGGCCATCTGGGCCAACGACCATCATGAGATTCTGTTTTCGGTTTTGAGAAAATGCTTGGAGAACACCTGCCAATGGCAAAAGGAAGATGCCCAGACAACACAGAGATCCTCCGATGTACACCATTGGCGAATTCATAATATCGCCTTCCATTGCATCGATTGAAGTAAGCCAAACGGTTTCGTTTGCACATGTTCCACCGCAATCGATGCGCATGAGATAATCCCCTTGAGTCAATTCCCATGAGCCAAGGATGGTGTATTCAACACTTCCATCTGCAGACATAGCACCCCAGTCGAGTTTGCATTTCGATTCTTCAACTTCATCTTGAACATCCGAACCATTGACCTCAGACAACGTAACAGTTCCTTCAAACCCTACACCATATGCCCGGTAGCAACCTGATTCCTCGACATTCATGAGTTTCTGATCTTCAGAACTGGCATCAAGTGTGCCGATGTTGTTGCGTTGTGGATCGAGAGCATCCCCAAGCGTATCCATCTGTCCGATGATGGTGATGCTTCCGATGACAAAACAGACCATCGAAGCGATGAGAATACGAAGCGGCCACGGGTTCTTTTTGCCGCTCTCCATGCTCATTCGATTCGCCACTCCTCAAAGAAGCCTCGCTTTTCCCTTTCACAATCCGAGCTGTTGAAGTTTCTCAGGCAAATAGGTCTCTGTAACGAAATCAAGACCGTATTTTGCTAAGGATTGCTGTTCAGCCTTCTTTCCAACTTCCAACATCATGTTGATTTGTTCTTGCCACCAACCATCAGCAAATCGCGGGTCACTCAATTCAGCATTCAGCGCCTCAATGTCCTTCTTGGATAGGTCATCGCTTGGTAGATCGTAAGCGAGGATATCATCCGCAGTAATTCCGAGGTACGTCGAAGTCGGCGTGGCCAAGTATTCGGAAATATGCGCGGTCTTGATTGCACCATAGGCAATTGAAGCAAAGATACGGAACGACCAGGGGTCACCGTCGAGGAAGACGACAACAGGGAGATCCCATTCCTCACTCATCCTCTTCATGATGCGTCGAGTCGAACGAGCAGGTTGTCCCTTCAAGTGCAACAAAGCACAGTTGAAATCCTCATCAAAACCATTCTCGACAAGACGGTCAAACATACCACCCGTCTCGATGGCCATGATGAAGTTGATGTCATGTTCTAGGAATTCAATCTTCTCGGCTTCTACGTTGTAAGGAACCCCGTATCCACTATCGCCAACATCGTCACGAGCATTGATTCGCATCCACTCGCCACGGCGATTTCGCTCCCGAAGCGTAAGGTTTCCAATCATTCTGGCACCGTCTTCTTCAGGTCGAAGTTTGAAGTCTTCACGAAGACATCGTGTAACAATCTCAAGATCCTCGGCAAGATTGTTGCTTTCGTTTTGGGATTGGAATTTCCCAAGACCCCAGCCTTCGGAGATATAGTACATTTCACGAAGCGTCGATGATTTTCCATCATCAATCATGCTCTCAATGAATTCGATGACGTGGAGCGCTCGTAGAAGTTGCTTCGCAGAACCAAGGCTTGTAGCATCACGAATCGTCTGTTTCTTTCCGTACTTGTAGACGCCCAGTTTCGGATCAAAACCGATGTTGTTCTTAGTACGAACAGGAAGTGTCATTGTCGGAGGTTCACCTTTCACGATACGATCATACATTTCGCGAACAACATCGTGCAGCGCCGTCTTTGTCTCCTCAATCGATTTACGTTCAGCCATCAGTAATCACCTCCGAAAAGGGTTGTTTGCTTCGTATCGCCGGTAGGAGCAGTTGGTTCGACTTCCACAGTCCCTGGTTCAGGAGTCTCTTCTGCGCTTTCCTCTTCATCAGCCTCGTCTTCCGGCGGTGGAGCGTTGAGGGCTTCTTCCTGGCGTCGAATTTCTTCCAAGAGCTTCTCGTCCATCTTTGTCGCACCAATCACCTCTTGTGAACCTCGATAGAACACGTCAGTTTCGTTCCAGTCACCTTTTTCGAGTCCGTCAAGACTGTAGGTGATCACGGTTTGAGAGCCCGGTTGAAGTGTCTCAAGTTTCCATGCCCATACGCCCATGGCTTCTTTTCGACCACCGAGTTCGTTTCCAACCATTGTCGCACCTTGACGTTCTGGCCAATTGACAAGCATCGTGTACGAACGTGCTCGAGAGGTGTAATTGTAGAGAGTGATGTGGACATCGGTTTGCTTGGTTTCCTTGTTCCATGCGGTCGTTGTTTCTGCAATAACTGCAGACATAATTTTGGTAATTGATCCAGCAAGATCGGGTACAGGTAATTCGAGCAATGCAGCTGATTTCTCAGCAATAGCAGGAATAATGTCGTTGATGAGTTCGAATTTCTCTTTGGTTTTACCCATCTTTTTCTGCTTCTCCAAGTGCTTGCGAAGGCCACGTCCCATTTCGAGCATGGCCTTTCGTGCTTCTTCCATGACCGTTTCGTTGTCAGATAATGCTTCCTTTGCTTCCGATGTGAATTGGACGTTGGTGCTCGCAAGGTGAACTAGAATAGCTGCGGGACCTTTTGGAACGCCTCGCCCTCCCGCTTGGTCCAACCCATATTGTCGCCAATCGACGCTCTCAATGGCCTTGGTCAGCAAACAACCTCCTTGTTGAT
>JAAXIR010000076.1 GCA_012270265.1 Candidatus Poseidoniales archaeon | reverse complement strand
AAGACATTTCCCTATTCTATCGCTGGAGAAGCGTGGAAGAGGTTGCAGTGTATCCGCCTTGTGGAGCGGAAACAACTCGTCCACTTGCCAACGTGGTCAACCAACCAAGGATACGTGAAGCTCGTCGCCTCCGTTTTGGCATCTGCTCGATATCAGTGGGTGTTAACATTCGATTGCCCTTGACATGGTCCGCCTGATCGTCAAGGATTGGTTGAACAACGGCGGCGAGATCGTTAGGATCCATTTGGCCATCACCTGCCATGACGACACTCACGAACGGTTGTTCAATCGTCTTGAGAAGGTGTTGATGTCCGAGGTCAATCGCAGCTCCAACGACCATTCCTTCTGTTTGAAGGATCGTCACTTCTGCTGGAGATGATGCCTTTGTGGCCATCTTGTAAGTCGCATCGGTTGAACCATCATCGATCACGATGGCGTAATCCACACACTCTGGAAGCGTTTCCAGTACCTTGCCGATGTGAGCCTCTTCGTTTCGTGCTGGGATGACGACGCCTATGGTCTGTCCTCCCATCATGTCCGTATCCAATTCACCTCAGCAAAAAGGGGTTGTGAGGCGAACACATGAGGGAGCATTGAAAGGCAAGACCTTGAACAGCAATCGTGGCGAACGTCCCTCTGCGCATCGTTGGAATCGGATGCAACATCGAATTGCGTGTTGTATCGTTCCTGACTCGAGCCCGCCAAGCTACCGATGATGTAGTGATCATCGATCTTTGCTCGAACGATGAGACCGCGATTCTCGTCGAAGAAGTAGGGTGGAAACTTCTCACTTGTGAAAACGATGACATCCTCTCTGTTTCCCGATGTCTGAAAGAATCCAATCTTGAACCGGCTGACAATTATCTCTTCATCCACATCAACAAGCAGTGGTCGCTGCGTGAATTCCCACTTCATCTCAACCGTTCTCGCGAGAATTGGGATGTGTACATCGGCCTTGTTTCTTCAGAGGATGAAGATGAATTACGCCCGAGCAAAAGTCTTCTTGGTTCCTCTCGCTTCCAACACGCTTCAGTGAGCCTGCAGGGATTGGATGAGTTAGTTTCAGCGGATCAGGAGGCAACAGCTCACGAGCTCTCTGACCAATTGCGTGTCCGAGTCATCGAATCAACGACGCTTCCTTCTCTCCCTCAGAGGGAATCGCTTGCAACGGCATCTCGTTTTGCTCAACTGTTCATGTGGATGATTGAGTCAAGACACCCGTTGTTCCTGTTTGGCATTCCAGGTATTGTTCTCTTCGTGCTTGGATATCGTCTCTCAGGAGGTGTTGTCAATACGTTCACCGAACTTTCGACCGAGTCCATTGGCGTAACACTTCTAACGATCGCAATGACTCTGTTCGGATTGTTTGCGATGATGATCGCCTTGATTCTCTACATTATGGGCAAGCAAGTTGAGCAAGTCCAAGCCCAGTACGATGGCCCAAGAGGTGGTCAGTGAATGCGTGGACTTGTTTGCTTGGATATGGACCGTGTTTTGGTCGATCACCTTTCCACGTGGCAATTCGTATACGATTGTCTTGGCATCAACAACGATGAATCGTTTAGTCTCTACAATCAAGGATTGTTGGATGAATGGGATTGGATTAAGCTTGATATCGCTCTCATCAAGAACAGCTGGCGAGAACAACGTGGAACTGAAATCACAGATGCGGATTTACGGGCTTGCATGGAAGGCATGCCGATGATGAAGAACTATCAGCATCTGATTCAGTCGCTTCTTGATGATGGGCATCATGTGGCCATAGTAAGTGGAGGCTTACAACAAACGGCTCGAGATATTTCGTGTCTTTTCCCTAGCAAGAAGAAGTGGCAACGACGATGGGGTGGAATCGACCCTCATACCTCAGCAAGACTTGCTAATGGATTCGACACCCGTCTTCATGTTTTTACAAACGGTTGGACAACGGATTCAGGCCAAACCGACGGTTCTTTGCTCGTCCAAGATTATGGACGCTATCAAGTTCAGATGGATGGGAAAGGAGCATTGGTTCGCATGTTACGTCGTCGCCTCAATGTGGACGAAGCACATGTAATCGCTGTAGGTGATTCCGCAGGTGACATCGGAATGTTCGAAGAAGCAGCACATGCCATTTGTTTCAATCCATGGGATGAGCGACCCTTGGCGTATGCAAATGAAGTCATTCGAGAGAAGGATCTTTCAGTAGTTTTGGAATCATGTCGCAGATTCTTTGCTTCACGAGGGAGTGCGGTATGAAAGAAGAATCATCATTGCAGAAGATTCGAAACAGCCCGTTGTTCAAATCGTTTCTTTTCTATTCGGCTTTTCGAGCTGTTTACGGCTTTGGAATTCTCTTGTTTGCTTACTTCTTTGCTACCTCAACAGAGGCTCCATGGTGGGTAACCATTCTCATTTTTATCGCTTCAATGATCTTTTCGAGAATCCTGTTCAAATTTATCAAAACAAAAACAGGTTCGTCAGAAACACCTTCAGAATAATATACGAGTCTGTCTATTTCAATGCATGAGCAACATCGATGACTTCCTGACAAGCATCTGCACAAACTGTGGCTTCCTTTTGGGTGAATTCATTCCAGGAATGCCCTGTCCACATTGCGATGAGCCAATGTTATGAGACCGAAATACCGTGCTTTTGGAAGACATCAAGGACGTATTCCAAGGTTGCTTCATTGACCAATTCGGGTGAATGAATTCCGAATTCAAGGCCACAATGTTCTGGACCTTTTGTCGCAAACAAAGAAGCGAGTGCGTACGTGACAAGGCCTGTCGTTCGTGCCATTGAACCATCTCCATCTTGGCCATGATCCGCAATGGTCCACTCTCTTATCTCGTCCTTGGCTTGACATCGAACCTTCATCCATGTGAATTCTGGACGGCTCGTATCGAATGTCCAAGCTGCAAGAAGATCTTCCTCAGGAGTTTTCTCTCCCTCGGACAACCAGCGATCAACATGTTGCGGCCAACGAACTGTGTATTCTGCCATGTTGGTTGCGTCGATGGTTGAGAGGACGCTTCGTAGGCCATCTGTCAGGAATGCATCCATTCCATCCGTCCCTTCGACCTCGATTCGATGCCGCTCTGTGAGAGCAGGAACGGTGACGATTTCACCATCTCGAACAATTCGTGCAGGACGCGTGTATTCCTCGATGACGTCTGATGGGGAGAATGGTGCCATGTAGGACCACTCTTCATCAGGTTGGGTTGGGTTCCCTCCAACATGGATGCTTA
>JAAXIR010000155.1 GCA_012270265.1 Candidatus Poseidoniales archaeon | reverse complement strand
CTCATTGATTCGGTCTGGGCCAACCAGCCCTTTGAGCATAGGAAGCGCCCATCCACCTCCACCGGCCATGACCGCAACATCAAACGAGCCCCCTCCAGTATCGAGCGTAACAACTGCTGGAGGAGGGACGAATTGTTTACGACTGTGCTTCCACAATTGATCGATGAGAACTTTCATGTCCACTGGTTTACCAATGACTTCGTGGATTCCAGCCTTCGCAGCGACCAGCATGAAATCCGGTGTTGTTGAACGAGACAAGAGGACGATTCGGCACTTGAAAGCAAATTCAGGATCGCCCATCAATCGTTGAGCAGCATCAATGGCATCGCCTGATTTCCACTCACCATCAAGCAGAACCACCTCGGGCATGACAGCAAGGGCTGTTCCTTCTGCTTGACGAAGTGTTCCGGCCCGGGTAACATCAAATCCTTCACGTTCAAGCGTTGATGCGAGAAGGGTACGACGACCCTGATTCTCGTCAGCAACGATGACCTTTCCCATGATGACCAGAAGGAAACGAGACCTCCGGCTCTTTGAACCCCACCCACAATTTACGCGTGTACAATCGCTTCTGGAGCCATTTGACACCATGCCATGATACCACCGGTGAGGTTGTACAAGCGACTGGAATCGATGCCCGCTTGGTTCAGCAACATAATGGCCATTTGAGAACGCATACCGCTTCGACACATGACCACAACATCACGGTCGCTAGGAACATCGTTCGAGGCCATATTCGCGACATCGTGTATGACATGCAAATCGAATGTTGCAAGTCGAACTTGTTGAAGTTCCTCATCGCTACGAACGTCGATAATGAAGGGATTCCATCCTGTTTGTTGCTTTGATTTCAATTCAGGCACGGTGATGGATTGCATCATGGATTCTCCTGCAGCCTCGTCTTCTTGAACTTGCTGAGGGCGTGGCGTGCAGTAGGCAGGATCGTCAAACAACGCCTGAGCATAGGACAAATCCGTGATATCTGGCTTCGAGTCAAGAGAACCAAAGTGCAGTGATTGCATGCTCATTGACTCTGCATCGTACAAGAGGAGGCGCCCGATGAGGCTCGATCCCATTCCAACGATGTGCTTGATGACTTCCGTCGCCTGAAGACTGCCGACAACGCCTGGAAGAACACCAAACACACCAGCCTCAGCACAGTTTTGCAACGCTCCAGCTGGAGGTGCTTCGGGAAACAAATCCCGATAACGGCGGTCTTCTTTTGAGGAAAAGAACGAGACTTGACCCTCAAATCGGTGGATGGAACCGTAGACCCAAGGAATCGAGAGAAGGTGACATGCATCATCGATTAAGTATCGTGTAGGAATGTTGTCTGTCCCATCAACAACAACGTCCCAGCCCTTGAACACTTCAAGTGCGTTCTTAGGGCTAAGTCTCTCCTTATACTCAACAATGTTGAGGTTTGGATCAAGTGCAAGAAGTTGTTCTTTGGCAGAATCAACCTTCATTCGACCAACGTCTTCGGTTCGATGAAGGACTTGGCGTTGGAGGTTCGAAATGTCGACCTGATCATCATCGATGACACCAATGGTTCCGACACCTGCTGCAGCAAGATAGAGAAGGACTGGGCTACCAAGTCCACCTGCACCAACAACGAAGACCTTGGCCTTGGCCAACTTCTCCTGTCCCTCAATTCCAACCTGTGGAAGGACAAGATGACGGGCATGCCGTTGCATATCGACCATGTTGATGCGTATTGATGCTCAATCAAATAGACATCGTTGCTCAATGAACGTTTTCTTCAAGCCACTTTTCTGCATCGATTGCGGCTTGGCAACCCATTCCCGCTGCGGTAATGGCTTGCTTGTAACGAGTATCAACAACATCACCTGCTGCAAAGACACCATCAATCGAAGTCATGGTGTGAGTCTTGTGAATAATGTACCCGTTTTCATCCGTTTCAACTTGTCCACCAAGGAAACTAGTGATTGGTTTGTGACCAATGGCAATGAACGCCCCAGTTGCAGCAATCTCTTCGGTCGACCCATCTCTTGGATCCTCAAGAACGGCTCCAGTCAGACCTTTTTCGTCACTTAGCCATTCTTTGACTTGACGGAACGTTTTGATCTCAATCTTTGGATGATTTGCAGCCCGTTCGTACATGATGGTCGAGGCTCGGAACACATCTCGACGATGAACCAACGTGACCTTTGAAGCAAAGCGAGTGAGGAAGGTTGCTTCTTCACAAGCAGAATCTCCACCGCCGATAACGAGAACTTCCTCTTCTCGGAAAAAGGCTCCATCACACGTTGCACATGTGGAAATGCCTCGTCCTTTTTGCTCTGCTTCACCTGGTGCATCAAGCCAAATGGATTCTGCTCCAGTACAAACGATCAGTGAATGCGCAAAGAAATCCTCGCCTTCAACGGTGACCTTGAACGGTCGTGAAGACGTGTCAACGGATTCAACGTTCTTGTCGTGAACGTTCAAACCAAATCGCTCTGCTTGCTCACGAAGTTGCATCATCATCTCAGGACCGCCGATACCCTCCGGATAGCCAGGAAAATTCTCGATATCGCTGGTGAGCATCAACTGGCCACCGGACATGTAGCCAGCGAACATGAGTGGCTCGAGCATAGCTCGAGCTGCGTACAAACCAGCAGTATATCCGGCAGGTCCTGAACCGATAATGATGACATTGTGAACATCTGACATTTGACTCACTCTTCGACCAACACCCCGATGGACTTGAACATTATCCCTATGGTTTCTCAAAGGTTCGTCTACGAGGAGAAACATGCTACAGTTTATCGCTGACCAGCCGCACCAACGGCGACACGGTGACGTGGCAGGGTGAGGTCGAAAAGCAGGAAGATGCCGAAAAAATCGCCCTCACCGTGGGCAACATCGAAGGCGTGGCCGTGGTGGATAATCAGATGGTAGCCGCCACCCCGAAGGACGAGTCGCAGTACCACACCGTGCAAAGCGGCGACAGCCTCTCGAAAATCGCCCAGCAGTACTACGGTGACATGATGAAATACCCGTCGATTTTCGAGGCCAACAAACACATGCTCTCCGACCCGGATAAAATCTATCCCGGCCAGGTGTTGCGGATTCCGAAGTTGGATTAAGGCCGACAGGCCAGAGAAACGGCGACTTTCAACGAAAGTCGCCGTTTTTTTTTTACGTGCCTTGATGAATTTATTCTGCGTCAGGGGGTACTCGGAGCCCTGCCCTTGACACTTCGGCAAGAGCGATACCTGACGGCTTTTCAA
>JAAXIR010000095.1 GCA_012270265.1 Candidatus Poseidoniales archaeon | reverse complement strand
GCTGAAGACCCTGCCCTAGCCTCGCTAGCAGACCGTCTTTATGGAATTAAAATCCAACCGGTTCAACCAAAGAAACTACGAGATTTTGAAGATCCTGCTGCTCCATCTGCGCCCCTTCCAGCGACAGATATGATGATTGAAGTCATTGGGGATGTTGCTTTGGAGCATCATCCTGCACTCGATGCTGAACTTTCTCCAATTTCACCAATCCATGCAGAACCAGAATCCAAGGGGAAGAAATCCTTTGGAATACTGAGTTATCTATCCATCCTCGGACTCATTACAGTTGTCGTCAACATGTTCGGGTATTTGCACTCCCTCGTTGGTTCGATGTGCACCAACGCATGCGCCAATGAAGGTCACACAAAGATGAACCTCATGGAATTGTATCGCCTTGATTCCATCAATGGCTGGAGCCTTCCGGTAACTGAAGGCGTAGTTGGTATTCCGGACATTGTCGCTATCGTAGGTCTTTTGGCCATGACATTCCTGCTGCGAAAGAAGTCCTGAACTTCGTCATGCTAGGAAAGAAACCTCCGTCATCTTGATGAGCAGGTGTTGAAAGGGGTAACTATGGGGAAACCTGCAAAGGCAAAGCGAGGAATTCCAAGCAAGGTTGAAGATTTCAACGCTTGGTATCCATTCATCGTTGAAGCGGCTGAACTTGTCGACAAGCGCTATCCCATCAAAGGCATGGACGTATGGAGGCCGTATGGATGGAAAGCCATGCGCCAAATTGATGCATTAACACATTCCGAGATGGACCGTACTGGTCATGAAGAAGTCAATTTCCCATTGCTCATTCCTGAAGACTTGCTGGAAAAAGAGAACGCCTTGGTTGCACGACTTAAGCGAGAAAGAGATGAAGGTGGCGATCCGGAGGATCTCCGTGATGAGGATGAAGAAGCTGGCTTCAAGAAAGAAGTCTACTGGGTCAAGCACGCCGGTGAAAACGAACTCGACATTCCGATGTTTCTACGACCAACAAGTGAAACAGCGATGTACACCATGTTTCCGTTGTGGATTCGAAGCCACAAGGATCTGCCTTTGAAGGTGTACCAGATGGTCAACACCTTCCGTTATGAGACAAAACAGACACGTTCATTTATTCGTGTTCGAGAGATTCACTTCTTTGAGGCACATACCGCTCACGCAGATGAAGCAGATGCAACACGCCAAATTGAGCAAGACCTGGAAATTGTCGATCGGCTCATGGACAAACTATGCTTGCCAATCATCAAGGCAAAGCGTCCAGTATGGGATACGTTCCCTGGTGCACACTACACCATTGGCATCGATGCTGTGATGCCAAATGGCCGTACTTTGCAGGTGGCGAGTTGCCACCATTATCTCGATCAATGGGCAAAAGCATTCGATATTACATACGAAAATCTTGAGGCAAAGCAACAACACGTCCACCAGACAACCTATGGCATGTCTGAACGTCTGCTTGGAGCTGTCGTCGGTATGCATGGAGATGATTCGGGATTGATTATGCCACCTGCCATAGCACCATGGCAAGTGGTTGTTTGTCCAATGATTCGAAAGAATTCTGATGTTGATACTGTAGCCATTTCTCATGATGTGGCTGAAACACTTCGAAACGCTGGATTGCGAGTTCATGTTGATGACCGAGACCTTCACCCTGGACAGAAATACTACGACTGGGAAATCAAAGGTGTTCCACTTCGATTGGATATCGGCCCTCGTGATGTAGAACAAGGGACTGCATTTGCAGCGAAGCGAACAGGTGGAAAACAGCCTCTTCCAATGGATACAATTGTGCAATCCGTCAACGAAGTCCTCAACGAAATTTCAGATGTTCTACGAGAACGTTCAACTGCGCACATGGCGCATGTTATTCAGCCATTACCAGCGTTCTCCGAAGAAAACGGTCATTGGACTATGAACGGCGAAATCAAGGAAGGACACATCTACGAACTTCCATTCAATGGCTCTGATGCCCATGCAGAGATTATAGAACGGACAACTGGTTTGACATTCCTTGGCGATTCGACCGATGAATTTGCAGAGGAACGACCGTGTCACATGAGTGGTACGCCGACGAAGCGTCGTGTGTTGCTTGCAAAGACCTACTGAGATTGTAGAAACTCAAGTATTCGCTCAGGCGGCCTACCGATTACAGCTTGTCCATTCATAATCAAAACTGGCCTCTCCAGACATTTGGGTTGCTCCTTGAGCAACGTTTGAATGCCACTCGAATCGATACACTTGAGATCAACATCTCCAATCACGTCCTTTGAACGGATGATTCCTGGTAATGTTGACAAAACCTCGAAATCGTCTGAATGAATGCCTTCAGAGAGATAGCGATAATCTTCGAAATCAATGCCTGCATCGGTAAGGAGAGCAACTGCTTGTCGAGATTTGGAGCATCGTGGATTGTGATAGAGACGCATAGAATCACGCTCTGTTCACATGCCGAAGGACGATGGATCCATGTCCATCTCGCCATCCTTCATCATCTTCCGCATTTGTTTGTTCAGCTTGCGGTTCCCACCCATTCCCTTCATCATCTTTCGAGAGCGTTTCCACTGAGCAATGAGTTCACGGACATCCTTTTCCTTTACACCAGAACCACGTGCAATTCGTTGAATTCGTTCCGCTTTGATTTTCGCAGGTTCGTTCTTTTCCCAACCCGTCATGGAATCCATGATGGTTCGGTAACGATCCAAGTTACCTTGCATGGCTTCTTTCTGTGACTTGGACATACCGCCCAGCCCTCCAAACATGCTTCCTGGAAGGAAAGACATCAGTTTGTCAATGGTTCCAACTTTCGCCATCATTTCCATCTGTTTGTACATATCATTGAGCGTGAATCTTCCAGACATCAGGCGTTGTGTTAAGCGCATTGCCTCTTCCTCATCCATATCTTCTGGAGCAAGGTCAATGAGACCACGAATGTCTCCCATTCCAAGCAGCCTTGAAATGAAACGATCTGCTTCGAACTTCTCCAAATCCGATACTTTTTCTCCAACACCAATGTGAACCAACGGTGCACCTGTGGCAGCAACGGCTGACAATGCGCCACCACCACGAGCAGTACCATCCAATTTGGTAACGACAATACCTGTTACACCAGCAAGGTCATGGAACGATGCTGCAACGGGGCCTGCAGCTTGCCCGACCTGCGCATCAATGACCAACCAGCGTTCTGTCGCTCGTGTGATTGAAGCAATGCGTTCCAACTCATCAACAAGTTCCTCATCAAGTTGATGTCGACCAGCAGTATCGACGATGACCAAGTCTGCAGCAGCACATGC
>JAAXIR010000234.1 GCA_012270265.1 Candidatus Poseidoniales archaeon | reverse complement strand
GCCCCTCAAATCCTTAACGACGGTTCTCCAGATCCTCAAGGTTTGCCAACCGTCATCTATGATGATGGTCAGCTTTGGAGAAAACATCCAGATGGTTCACTCGACTGGTGGGATTCAGCCTACAACATTTGGCAACGTTGGTGAAACAATGGCAGATTGGATGTTGTATCTTTTCTTTGGTTTGGGCGGTCTTGTCGGACTGCTCATACTCAATGGTGTTCGAATCTGGTGGACGCGTGTTCGCCCACGACAACCCAAGTTGCATGCAGACTGGGCTGCAGATTGTGAACTTACAACCAGTGCTGTATTCAACGATTCGATGATTACGTTCCGAAACGTTCGTGACTTTCACTGGCGAACGACGAGAGATCGAGATGAAAAATGGGCGGATGAAGTCACGGTTGATTCGACCAAAGTCAAGCACATATGGTTCGTTGTCGACCAATTCCACGCCTTCCGAGGTATGTCGCATACGTATCTGACGTTCGAATTCTTCGATGGAACGTGCCTTTCCTTTTCGTTCGAAACTCGACGTGAACGTGGAAAGAAGTACCATCCATGGACCGGATTATGGCGTTCGTATGAGCTCTATCTTCTCGTTGGTTTTGAACGCGATGTGACTCAACTTCGAACGCACGGTCGAAACAACATCGTCTCGATGTATCGCGTCATTACGCCGCCCGATAAGGAACGACAAATGATTGTTCAAATGACGCATCGATTGAATCAACTTGCATCACGTCCTGAATTCTATCATACCCTGTTCAAGACGTGCAACACATCCATCGTTAATGCAGTCAACGCTGTTACTCCTGGTCGAATTCCGTTCCTTTGGCGCAACTTCCTACCAGGATACACGCCTAAGGCTGCCCTGAAGTTGAACCTCATCGAAGATTGGGGTGGGCTGGAAGCGACGATGGAAAAAGCAAGAGTCGACCGATACGCCCAAGATTGGGATGGGGAAAGCGATTACAGTGCCTTCATTCGAGGCGCACTACCGCCGTCACCTCATGATGAGCAGTAGAAGGTCTCCTGATTCCACTGAAACGGTGATTGAGGGTCCAGTGGCTATGTTGGATATGCCTCTTGTTCCAGTGGTCAACGTTTCGTTATCAAGTGAAAATTGGCAACCTTTGATGGTCGCACCAGTAACGATTCCAAACGGGATCAAACTGATGATCGAATTTGGCTCTGTCTCGATGTTGGTTGGAGTTTGAGACACTCGCCGAGCTTGCCAACCATCGAGAAGAATTGTAGCATCACTGTTGCACTCAAACAAGGCAGAGTAAGCAGCGAGGTGATGGTCATAGCGTCCAATTTCAACGCCGATGATATCAATTTCCGAATCTAGATACGTTCTCTGAACCCATTCCAATCCTTTGGAAATATCACTGCTCTGTTGGTCAGGCGTGTGTACGATGGTAACGCCGGATGCTTTGCACTGCTCTAGAACCGATTCAGAAACACTGTCAAGATCGCCTAAAAGGACATCTGGAATCATGTTGCTTCCAATCAATCGGTTTGCAGCACCATCAAGTGCGATGACCACTCGGTACGTTCCAACAGTTTCAACATCGAATTGTTTTGGCCACTCACCATTTGCAACGATGAGCACCTTCGACATGAGGCTCCTACTTGGAAGCCATTCTTGACCTCATGGGTCGGTTTGAATGAAGCAAAAAATGAATCGAATGCAGACAATGGTTTAGAACGTTGAGTGTTCTAACAAATTTATGCGCAGGGAGCGGACGCTTTGTGAATCGGTCCTTTCGTTTGGACTTGTCCTACTTCTGCTGGTCCAATTGATGGCTCCAATCGGTATCCAAACGGCGACCGAAGAAGCAATTTTATCCGAAACGAACCTCGTCGATTTGACACTTCCAAGCAACCTCGAACACGGACACGACCTTGCTGGTCAAACCATCGATGTGGAAGGCATGACCGAATTGTTGGTTCGCTCGGATTCATCCATCGATATGTGGATGAGCAACGTTCTCGTTGAAGGAACATTCAGCAACTTGAGTACACCCAGCGTTTACTTGGCAGAAAACGGTTCGAGTTACTTCTGCTGGATGAACGACCTCGGTGAAGTTCGCATGGGTATCTACACGGCTGCAGGCGTCTTTTCACAGACACTCATCGATACGGTTAGTACCACTCACGGGCTCATTGCTTGTTCCGTTGTTGCTGATGAGTCGTATCGTCCACTGGCGTTGTTCGGAGACGGAGCCAACCTCAAGATGGCCCGAATGGCCTTTGAGGGACAAGTCTACACAACGGATACGTGGCTTAAGCGGACCATTGTGGAAGACCTATTCCCAGAATCAATGACCCTTCGACTCACTGAAGACGGCAATGAATTCGCCGTTGTTCGAACCTCATCAGGAGAATTATGGCAGGTCAACAACAGTGGGTTGCGCTGGTATCACAGTCTTCTTGACATCGGCCCAGTCGGTGACGAAATCGAGTTGAAGATGGATCAAAACGGTGTTGCAAACATCGCTTACACCCGTTCAGGTGAAGCCGTTCGTCTGCAAGTTGATGGTGACCAACGCACCGAACAGATTCTCGCTCGAGATTCCAGCGTCCATTCAGCGATTGGGCTCGATCTTGATTTGAGCGGTCTTGCTCAAGTTGCAACGACATCGTTCGATTCCATGCAAACTGAACTTTCAATCTTCAAAAGTCTCGAAGACCAATCCACTGGACGGCTCTCGAGCGAGTCGATGCATGTGCATGAACTCTATCCAGACGTCGAAGAGGGATCTGCAGGATACGGCGAGTTTAACGGGGATGGATTTGATGATGTCGTGTTCACCCAGCCCACCGCATCCGACAGTGGATTGGCCATTAACGGCCGTGTGACTGTTCTCTTTGGTGGAAACCAGAGTTTTGATTCCTCAGCGCCTGTTGTACTGAGCGGTACCCAGACATCTGAATTGTTTGGTAGCGCTATCGCAATCGGGTCGTTCCTCGGAAATGGAATGACACAACTTGTTCTCTCATCGCCTGGTTTCGACAATTCAAGCAAAATTGGTGAACAGAACCACGGACGCGTATCGATGTACGAGTGGAATCAAACACAGTTCGACCTTGTCTGGAATGCAGACGGGAACCACGAGGAAATGCTTGGTACAGATGTCTCACTCATAGATGACCTCAATGGTGACGGCTACGACGATATCATCGCACTCCAAGGCAACTGGAGCGATGGCAGCTCAACTGGTCGATTGTCTGTGTTCGAAGGATCCTCGGATGGGCTTTCGTTGTCGCACAACATTACTGCAAACACGACAGGTCCGTTCTTTGGACGTT
>JAAXIR010000250.1:2975-3347 GCA_012270265.1 Candidatus Poseidoniales archaeon | reverse complement strand
CTCAAGGACAGGATGTGCCACAAGGAGCAGCAGGTCCAATGATGCTTGGAGGGGCGAGTGTAGGAGTGTTTGCAGTTCTTGCAATCATCTTGTTTCCAATGTTTGGACAGATTGCTCGATCCATCATAACATGGCTTCTTTCCATCATTTGCTGGACGATTCCAGCCTACATCTATCTCCAATGGCGTCAATCGTTGACAAGCCTTGACCAACGTTCCGAAGCAGGAACGTCAACGATGTCGAGTTGAAGAGATTCAACGCCTTTGATTTCAGAAAGGTGTCGACGTAACGCTCGGGCATCGATGAGACAACACGGAGAATGCGGCCGTGAGGGTTGATAGCGAATACGAACATTGCCTTCTTCTGAGATGT
>JAAXIR010000250.1:2376-2965 GCA_012270265.1 Candidatus Poseidoniales archaeon | reverse complement strand
AACACCGCCTCCGCTGCCGGACAACCCAGGGTCACGAGCCCGCCCACAGCTTCTTGCACTTCGGCCTGACATCGTTCAAGCAATTTTGAACCTTCTTCGAACCGTTCGAGTGTGGCTTCCAAATCCATTCCACCTCGTTCGAGTTCTGCTACGATGGCTTCCAGTCGTCGTAATGCATCGGAATAGGTCTCTTCGGTCATGTTTCTTCCTCGTGTTGTCGTATGTTGTCAATGTTTGCGTCGGCTTCACCGTCCGCAAATTGGAGTGATACAGTCTGTCCTTTGCTGAGTTTTGAGACGCTGGAGATGACGTTTCCATCACCATCAACACCCATCATGTAACCTCGTTCAAGGACGCGTTTTGGATGAGAGATTTGCAAAGCATTTCCAAGAACAGCAAGCCGTTGCTTGTGAAATTGGAGTGCGGATGTGGTGCGTTGTTGAAGATCGTTCCCGAGTCGTTCGAGATGACGTACTGCCTGTGAGAGGCCTTTGCTTGGAGCGAGTTGCAAACGAAGTTTGAGTTGTTCAATTTGTTGGCGTGCATCGTTGAATAGGCGACGCGAACCCTGCAACATTCGATCCTCACA
>JAAXIR010000250.1:0-2366 GCA_012270265.1 Candidatus Poseidoniales archaeon | reverse complement strand
TTCGACGTCATGACTCGGTGTGGAGGCACGTACATCAGCGACAAGGGCGCTGACTAGGATGTCGGATTCGTGCCCAACTGCAGAGATCACCGGTATGGGCATGGCCGAAATGGCACGGGCCACAGGTTCGAGGTTGAAGGCCCACAAGTCCTCTGGAGAACCGCCACCGCGACCGACAATCACAACGTCGCATGGAGGGACTGCGATGGTATCAGCGATGTTGTTTCGGCTGAGTTCTCGTGCAACGGCAAGTCCTCGAACAATTTCCTCAGCAGCACGGTCGCCTTGCACAGTGACGCCTACCACGGTCGTTCGGATTCCAGGCCATCTGGATTGGGACAGTTGCAACATATCCGCCAAGGCTGCAGAACCTTTCCCTGTCACAATCACGAGATGTTTTGGAAATGATGGAAGGGATTTGCGTGGTCGGTCAAGAACGCCCTCTTGACGGAGTTGAAGCAGAAGTTTCTGCTTCTGTTGTTCCAATGCACCAATCTTCTGGATGAGCTCGATACGTTCGACAACAATCTGCAATTGCCCCCGAGCCGGATAGAGATCGACACTCCCAATGACGAGAACTTCCTGTCCGTCTTTGATTCCATCTGGGATTCGACAGCGTCCTTTCCAAATGACTGCACTGATTTGACCACCATCGTCTCGTAGACTAAAGTAGGTGTGTCCTGAAGGATACGGTTTCCATTGGCTGATTTCGCCCTTAAGCAAACAATGCTGATTGCGATCGTCAGAGCGTAGTCTTGCGCGTAATGCTTGGACAAACTTGCCAACAGGGGTTGGTTCAATTTCGTCCATGTATGTTCTTGCCGTCTAAGGTTCTTGAACTCAACTCAAGGGTCGTTCATGCGTCGGTGAAAGGCTTGACGCTTCTCAACTTCTTCGAATTTCTTCTTGAGTTTTCGAACCAGAAATCGACCTGCAATGTACAATGCGATCGAATTGATGACAAGAAGGACCCATTCGATACCTCCCCATTCCTCAAACATCCATTCACCTCAGAGCGGGGGCCTCACATCGATGTCAACGTCTCCGGATGGACAGCCAATGCATCCGAGACGCGCTTGTTCCTCAACCATGTCCTCATCAAGACCAGGAGGAAGTTCCTCAGGGAGTGGAACATCGCCTTTGAGAAGCGTAATCATGCAGGTTCCACACGTTCCTGATGTACAATTTGTAGGTATCACAACACCTGCAGTCTCAGCCAATTCAGCAAGTGGAACATCTGGCTCTACAATGGCTTGACCGAGGAGTTGAACGCCACGGAAAAATCGAACCACGGCAGGCTGAGTGATGGTCCCACCTCAACGGCCTGGCTTGTTACGGGTCCAACGTCCCGTTTGCTTGTTGAAGAACAATCCTGCTTTCTTCATCCACTTGTTGAACTTGGTTGCACCCGCACCGGTGCGGAGAATGAAGTCCTCTCGGTCCTCTTGTGCTTGGATGTAGCCCTTGACCGCAAGGGTTTGGTCAATCCAATCGTTGATGTCCATCAAGCCTCCACTGAGGCCAGTGGATTCGATTTCAGCACTGATGAGATCGGCTGTTGCTCCAGTTGCTTCGAGATCCTTACGGAGTTGTTCGTTCACATCGGCAAAGCCCATGTTCGCTGGCTTCGGGGGAACTGGATTTCGTGGAGGCTTGTCAATATCAATTGTGATTCGAGAACCGTTTTCGAGGCGAGTGTTGACCATATCACTGAGCGATGGCGTGAAACTGGTTTCACATTCCCAGCAGATGAGAGCGAAGTCTTCGCTTCGATCCATGTCTCGAGATTGACGAGGATCCATTTCTTCTCCACAATTTGGGCAAGCGTGGAAAATTAAGGCAGGAACGTGCTTGCGACGGAAGTCGACAATGTCTTGCGGCGTACCTTCGAGTTCGAGCATTTCATGGTCACGAGCGGCTTCCAAGCCACGGGTTTCGAGTTGGTCTCGAATCTTGACCTTCTGGTCGTCCTTGCCTTCATCATCAAGGCTGTTCTCAAGTTTAACAATGAGCTCAACGGTTTTACCGAGACGGTGCATGATGAGTTTCTGGTCTTTGAATGCAGTGACCTTGGCGAGTTTGATACGCTCTTTTTGTTCTGCAAGCTCGCTGAGGACGTCCTTCTGCTTGCGCTTGAAACGCATCTCTTCGATACGGCTTTCTTGCTTACGATCAGGTGCGAGAACCTTGGCCAAGAATCGCTCTTTACCATGGCTTTGTGGCCCTTCTGCGATAATGCTGATGACACCTTCAGCAATGTCTTGCTTGAGGCCATAGTTTTCGACGAGCTTTTCAGCATCGATCTTTTTCAAATCGCCAATTTTCAAACCTGCATCAGCGAGCAGTTGTGCGGTTGAGTCGTCGAT
>JAAXIR010000194.1 GCA_012270265.1 Candidatus Poseidoniales archaeon | reverse complement strand
CTCTTACAACGATGGAGCAATCGCAGGATTGGGTCGTCCATTGAACGGCTATCTCGTTCTCGATGCGAACGGGGATATTCTCGAGCAAAACAAAGACTGGGAGAGCCCTACTATCTGTGCAACAAGCGGGGAGAATCCAGTGTTTGGTCTGGCTGATGGTTCCATTCGCTCAATGGATGGGACGTTGGTGTGTTCGGTGCAGTCTGCGATCAGCAATGTGGTCAAGCATTCAAATGGGTACGTGGTGGCGGACGACAAAGGAAACATCGAATTCATTGACGGCGATGCTCAATGGAAAGCAAACGGAAACGAAGTTGATGCCTTATCGCTCGGATTTGACATCGACGAGACTGGGTCCTGTTGGGTTGCTCGATGGAACGGTTCACAAGGTGAAGTCATCGTTCATTCAATCATTGATGGTGAACGTATCGCTTCCCTCAACGGCCAGCGCGTTCATGATATGGCATTCAATGGTCAACGTATTGCAGCAGGGTGCGAGAATGGGCAAGTATTCGTATGGGAAAAGGGACTCTTCCAGCGAAGAATGGGGAAACCAGATCAGCAACAAAACGATCCACTCAGAAGCGCTATGTTGGAAAAGCTTCGCGCATTGCGAAAATGAGAACGCATGCCTAAAACAACACATCCAATCGTCCAATTGAAGCACTTCTATGGGCAAAGGACTTCAATAGAAACATATTGACGCAACATGATGAAGACGAGAGCCGTCCTTGTTGCTGGTGGTAAAGGCTCACGTTTGCATCCATTTACTCGCTACACACAAAAAACGCTGCTGCCACTTTATGAGCGCCCGGTTATCGATTACGCACTCGGAACAATTCGACGAGGTGGCATCACACAAACGACGATCATATCCAACGAGCACATTGGTCAAATTGCAAAGCATGTTGGCCAAAGTTTGGAGGGTGAGCAAATTCACTATGTTCTCGAAGAGGAGCCTGAAGGTGTTGCTCAGGCGCTTCTCTTAGCACGCCCACACAATGAGAACTGTCGTCTCATGATCTATTTCTCCGACAACATAACCACGGTGGAATTTGAAGACATCGTTCGAGAATTTTCGGAGGCAAAGGAAGCCCCTGGTTGTCTGTTGTTGGCTCGTGAAGAAGAACATCCAGAAGCATTCGGTGTTGCAGTTCTTGATGAGGATGGAAACATTGTCGATGTCGTTGAGAAGCCTGAAAACCCTCCATCGAATCTCGCTATCGGCGGGATTTATCTGTTCGATGAAACCTTCTGGGACAAGCTCGATCGTGCAGTCGAAGAGAATGGAGATTCCTTCTCAATTTCCGACATCAATCGCGCCTACATTGCTGAAGGTAAAGCAAACTTCGTTTCCGTAGGTGCAGACACGTGGGTCGACTGTGGTACGCCAGAAACGCTTCTTCAAGCCAGCATGATGGCCAAAGAAGGGAAACTCAATCCTCATCCATATCGGGAGAGATGATTCTATGAAAATCGGAATAATTGGAGCGGGAATGGTCGGTGGAGCTATTGAGCACTGTTTTGGGCATGCACACGAGTTGTTCGTTCACGATCCTGCTCGTGGAACGGAGTTGTCCGTAGTTACGGACAACGTCGATTTTGCTTACATCGCTGTTCCGACCCCGCCTCACCCAGAAACTGGAGCATGCGACACAAGCATCGTCGAAGCAACGCTTGATGCCTTGCCGGATGGCTTCACGGCTGTCATCAAAAGCACCGTTGTACCGGGGACAACACAACGCTATCATGAACAATATCCTCATCTCAAAATCGCCTATTCTCCAGAATTTTTAGTTGAACGTCAGCGTTTAGAAGATTTTGCAAATCAAGACATCTTGGTCTGTGGGACCCATCACGCTGATGTTGCAGAACGCGTGTTTGAACAACATCGTCAAGCAGGCGTTCTTCGTCGTGACCAAACGTTCCAAGTAACTCCAACACAAGCTGAATTGGTCAAATACACCAAGAACACATTCTATGCGATGAAAGTCACATTTGCAAATCAATTGTTCGATATTTGTGAAGGACTTGGGGAGGATTGGTACAAGATTCGTGAAATCATCACCGCTGAACAGGCACAACCGATTGGCCCATCCCACCTCGATCCAATCTTTGGATTGAACCGTGGATTTGGTGGCAAGTGTTTGCCAAAAGATTCCTTGGCATTGGGCGTTCTTGCAGAACAACTTGGCGTGAAGTATGAATGGATGGATGCGATGCAAAACGACAACAAACGTTTGCGAACCATCCTCACAGGAAAGCCAAGCGATGTGGTGACCAATGACGACTGATTTGAGTCATGTCCACGACAGGTTGGTACCTCGTGGCTCACTGGGTCGATTTGGCCTCGCTGGTGGATTCAACAGCGCTGTGTTTTACATCGCATGGACCGTTTCGATGTTTCTTTTTCCAAAGGTTGACGTTCGTATTCTGTGGGGAACATTCTGGGGCTTGACTGGAATCATGGCCCATTTTGTTCATCGATGGTATACCTTTGACAACCACAAATCGTTGCGATGGACCTTGCCTACAGCTGTACCAGTGTACTTGGCAAGTATGTACGGCTCAAGTGTGACAATCGGATGGCTTGAAGGAGAATTTCCTGAACAGATTGTCTGGCTAGGCATCCCAAATCTGTTGTTTTGGGGCGTCATTATCTGGCTAACCATGAGAATATTCGTCTTCCAATTTTCCTCATCTAGACCGCATGCGTCTCAAGAAGATCGAATGGAATAATGCTCAACGCTTCCTCGTGGGTTGCTTCCAAATCGACTGGGCAGGCTGAACCTGCATGAACTGCAGCAAGCCACGTTCGTGCACAAACGCACCATGAGTCGCCGGGCTTCAAGCCAGGAAATGAAAAGTGAGGAGCAGGCGTCATCAAATCATTTCCTTGAGCTTTCGCAAATTCAAGAAAGTCTTGCGTCACCACACAACACACCGTATGCGAGCCCCGGTCGTTCTCATCGGTGTTGCAACAACCATCACGATACCAACCGGTCAGTGGATCTGTAGAACACGATTTGAGTTTAGTTCCGAGGACGTTCACGGATGGGTGCATGGCAGATGCTCGGAACACCTCCCTATCAATCATCGTGTGGCACCAAGCATTGTTGCATCAAATGTCGATTTGTCTCGTCTTGGAGGCGAGAGGTTCATCATGGAGAAGCACAAGAGTGGTTCGGATGCTACCAGATACTCTCCAAAATTTGCCCCGTGATGAACGATACGCATATGCTCGTTTGCTTGCATACATGGCCCGTGTCGATGAAGAAATTACCGTGGATGAACTTGCTATGTTTGAACAACAACTCGGCAAGGCTCTCCTTTCTCCGAACCAACGAGAAGTTCTCCGAAGATCGCTCAAAAGCCCTCCAACACTCGAAGAATGCTTGGATGGACTTGGTCCTGAAGCAGGACGCCTTGCTCTTCGAGATGCCGTCCTCATGGCCGCCTCAGATGGTTCAGTCGACGATGATGAACTTGAGGTTCTGAAAGAAATTGCCGAACACTTGGGCCTCGTCCCAGACGCTGTTCAACAACTCGTCGAATGGACCAAGACCGGATACGCTTGGATGCAAGACGGATACGATCTGTTGAATTCCCTCCAAGGTTGAGGCCTATGTTTTGCGACGGTGTCGCTGATTTGGACGCTGCTGAGCGAGCGCGTTATGCCGATTTACTCGTCCTCATTGCCGCTGCAGATGGCGAGCTTGTTCGAGAAGAAATTCAAGTCCTCGAAGGTTTCATGGGTCGAGCCATGGTTCACCCAGAGGCAAGAACGTCCATTCGCAAAGGATTGTACGATACAAATCGACTTTCGAATCTGTTGAAGAATGCTGAATTGGAAACCCTTCGATATGCCCTTCGGGACGGTGCTTTGCTCGCTGCTGCTGATGGTGAATACGACCGTAGAGAACTACGTATTCTCAAGAAAATCGCTTCAACTGCAGACGTTGATGAAACCGAATTGAAAGCACTCTTCGATTGGGTTGCAAAAGGTTGGGAGTGGCATGCAAATGGCGTGGTACTCGCAAAGTTGTCCGCGCGAAACGATTCACCTTCAGAATGAATCATTTCATGATTTCAACAGGCACATTCAAACCATGATTGAATACCCACTGGTTGGGGCGGACTATGCAAAACGGAGTTAGCGGCTGGTATGCAAGATTGGATCGATGCTTGGACAACAGACAAACACAAATCGAAATGTGGCTCGATGCTTGGGAAAACTCCCTCCGAACCCACCAACCTATCGCTGCTCTTCTCCCAGAAGATTGGCCGACGCTTCCAGCAAATCTTCTGACCGATCCAGGTCATGTTCTCGACCATCTCCTTGCACGTCACGATGCAGAATCCGATGGTCGCTCCCCACGTGGAGCACATCCTACTCCTCCTCGTCTCGCTGATTCGATCATCTCATCGGAAATGCTTGAGGCGACCATCCAACCAAAGGTCAAGAAACAAACGACCAATATGCATCTCGCAGACCTTCCCCCTGGCTTCCAGAAGCACATCAAGAAGCTGAATTTCCCGCCCAGCGAAGAAGAGGTAACCCATGACGAGAATTCGCTTGAAGCCGTCAAGCGCAGCGAACGAACAAGCAGCGGTATTCCACTCCCGTTCTCTGACATGTCGTGTGGTGGTGGAATCTTCCACGCACGTATGCTCCGAAAGCACAGTGAGTTGTTTGAAGGACAGAATACTGATTTGCGCAAAGAAGACACAGAACGATTGTTCCGAGGATTCCAACTTGTCGATGTCGATGAGCTCGTCGTCCGTTCCACACGAAAGCGATTGCTTCTCGAAGCGATCCGCCTCGGTCTTGTCTCCCTCGAAGGCGAGCAAGAAGGGAAACTCTCTCGAAACCTCGTTGAAACCATCCTTGAGCAAAACATCGTTTGCTCCGACACGCTTCAGGAAGACTGGCCGTGGGACCAAGCGCCTCGTTTGATTATCGCTAACCCTCCTTGGCTGCGAATCAAAGATCGATTCCGTGGCATGGAAGATGGTTCACAACGCCGCAAGGACTTGAGCGAAAAACTACGAAGCCTCTCGAACGATGATGGCCCTCGATTCTCAACCATGCGGGGGAATGTCAACCTCTACCGGTTGTTCATTGAGCGCGGTATGCAAGTTCTCTCAACCGATGGAAAAATGCGAATCGTCGCTCCTGACAGCCTTCTCCGAGAACAATCCTCTCACCCATTGCGAAAGCTCTTGGTTGAGAAGCACTCTTGGAACGAAGTATGGGCTATTGAAGAAGCGAATCTCTTGTTCCCTGGCATGACTCAAGGCGTTGCCATTCTTGGCATCTCATCAACTCCAAATGGGACAGAATCTCTCAACATCATCGGTCCAGTAACTCGCTCCGATCTACGACGTGTTGGCACAGGAATCTCATCACGTGTCCCGTCGTTCTCACTTACCCAGGAACAATGGGTGCAATGGGCAAGGAACACATGGGCGGTTCCCCGTTTACCTCGTGACCAAATCGAACGAAAGAGCATCCTCAAAATCCTAGACAGTATGTCACAACTTCCACGACTCGGCGATCATGACCACTGGCTTGCAACACAAGAACAAACGGTCAAGGTCCGTGTCGGTGAAATCGATCAGACAGCACATTCGAGCAACATTTCCAGTTGGGATAAGGCAAAGTCATCTCGTCCGTTTATTCGTGGCGTCCATTTCACAGAGGACGAAACCGGTAGTGTCTACATTCGACACCCAGCATTCCGCAAGGACATACCGTCGCGTGCCAATGAACGGCAATTGGCTATGTGGTCTGGAAAAGCTGAAGTCCAAACATACGGGCCTCGCCTAGCCTGCCAAGCCATCGTTAACGCACACCAAGAGCGACGACTACGATGGGCTGTGATTCCGAAAGGATGCATCCTCGGGAACAGTGTGAACCATATCGAAATGAACCAAGCCATCCTCAACAGATTGAGTGCAGCCAAAGGCGATCTTCAGAAAGCATTGGAGTGGATGTGCGACCAACTCAATCAACGCGATTTGGACGATTGGGCAAAGGCTTGGTCCGCCAACAACACCGGTAACAATTACGAACTCGAAATGCTGCCTCTTCAACTTGAACTTGAGAGTAGTGTTGAAGAAGTCGTGCAATGATGAAAGAACGTTGCATCTTTGATAGTTTGAATACGATGTTTTATATCCAAACCCTCGTTAGTTTTGATTGGTATTTGTCAGTTGGAGGATTCTAAGAATGGGCATTCATCCAAAAATTGGCATTACGGGGCTCCCTCGTAGTGGGAAATCTGCAGTTATGGAGAAAGTCCTCTCCATGCTCAAGGAAGAACGTGAGCGAGAATTGTCCGCTCGAAATTTGAGCGATACAGAGATCATCGGTGGGATTTGCACGGAACCAATCCTCGAAAATGGAGAGCGTCTCGGATACAAGGTCAGAAACCTGGTTACCGGAGACGAAGGTGAAATTGCTCACAAGAGCATCGATTCCAGATTGCGCGTCCTTGGATATGGCCTCAATACAGCTGAACTCGAACGCGTAGCCATCCCGGCGATTCAGCATGCTATCGACAATTGCGAAGTCATCGTTATCGATGAAATTGGGAAATTCGCCGTTGAATCAGAAGCCTTTGTCAACGCTGTTCGCAATGCTCTCGAAATCGACAAGCCCACACTCCTTACGCTGCACAAGAAAAGCCGCCACCCATTGTTGCAAGACATTCGAAGAAGAGACGACGGTCGTATTCTGGAAGTCACTCCGGTCAACCGCGCCCTTTTACCGTACAAGATTCACAAATTGATGCGAGAAACCTACTGATAACGTTGGTTTGATACATCGCCTCAACTTCGAAGGGTTGATGACTCCAGCGGACCGGGCACGAAAAATCCTGTTTGGAACTGGGATGTGTCTCGTTTTCGTTTTCGCGGTTGGCCTCAACTCAGGACGTTTCTCAACAGATCCTGAGATCGGCTGGCTCTTCCCAATCCTTGCCGCAATCCTCATTGGGGTAGGGTTGAGAAAAGGCAACCTGGGTCAACAATTTCCAGATGAATCGGATGATGAGATGACGCAACGCGTTCAGGACGATGTCCAACAAACCGAGAAAGAGAAGAACGTTGGTCAAGCATGGGCTTCTTTGGAACAACACGTCTTGAAATCAGAAATTGATGAAGCCGAATGAGATATGTCGGAAGCGGTTGATTCATACCCTTCATTTACTTCCGTCAATGTGGTGAGAGCATGAGTGAAATACCTGCTGAATTGTTTTACACGAAAGAACACGAATGGATTCGAATGGATGGAGATATTGCAACCATTGGCATTACAGACCATGCCCAAGATGCACTTACCGACATCGTCTACATTGAACTGCCAGAAGGTGGAGAAATGCTGGAAGATATGGGTGAATTTGCAATCGTCGAATCGGTAAAGTCCGCATCCCCTATCTTTGCCCCTCTTGCTGGAGAAATCACAGAAGTCAACTTCGATCTCGAAGACACACCTGAACTGATGAATTCAAGCCCATACGGTGAAGGATGGATTGTCAAAATGAAGTTGTCAAATCCAGATGATGTTTCAACACTCATGTCTGCAGATGCTTATCGAAGCATGTTGGGCGAGTGAACATATTGAGCGAACCAACGCGACTCACATTGTACGTTGATGGTTCATGCGATGGGAATCAGAACGTTGACGCGACCACACTTGCAGGCTGGGGCGTCGTTGTTGTCGAAGGAGATTCAGGCCTTGGACGTGGTAGTGGAGAAATCCTGACAGAATTGTCAGGACCCGTTTCAACCTCGCCCGAAGATGAGGAATTCATCGGAGCAGAAGTTGGTTCGAACAATACTGCTGAGCTCTCAGGACTCTTTGCAGCATTACGCTGGCTGTTAACCGAAGAGAATGAGGATCCCGTTTGCATCCGCCTCGATAGTCAATATGCGGGAAACATTGCAACTGGAGCGTGGAGAGCAAAAGCAAACAGAGAATTAGCGGCACGAGTTCAGTCGGTTTGGAACGAAGTGGCTTCTCAACGAGAACTCTCTTGGAATCACGTTCGTGCACATCGCGGCCATCGGTGGAACGAGCGTGCGGACCATCTTGCAAAACGAGCGATGCGTCGAGAACGTCCCTTGCCTCTCACGTTTTGGAAGCCTGGACAAGATTAAGCGAGTCGTTCGTTCAACCACGCTTGCAATTCTTCTGCATACTCAGGGCGGCGCAAGGCATGATCGATTTGCGACTTCAGCCACTCGAACGGCAAACCGGAATCATACCACGAAACAGAATCGGGCAAGACGTGTGCATGAAGGTGCCCAGAATCCATCCAGTGTTTCATCAATGCAATCGATTGAAGTTCCCCATATTCTTCAACAGAATAGTGGTCAAGAAGTTCAAACGTATCCTCTGCAAACACATACCGGCCACATAGGGCGTATGTGGAAGGAGCCTCTTCTTGGCCCGGTTTTTCTACAATGGAAACAATTCTTCCATCGTCCATCGATACGATGCCATAATTGCTCACACGGTCCATACCCACATTGTAGACAGATGCACTTGGTTGACCATGTTTCTCGAACAACTCAACAAGTTCTTTGGAAACGTTCGAAGCTTGAAATTCTGTCAACGATGCGTGATTGGATGTCAAAATATTGGCTCCAAGCAACACCAAGAATGGGCCCCCAATGGCTTCCTTTGCCATCATGATGGCGTGACCAAGACCCTTCTGCTCATGTTGAGTGTGGAAAAAGACTTCAACCCCATCAAGCGGATTGAGATGTTCGTTGCCCTTCGCATACATCGCATACGTTGCATTGAGGTTTTCTTGGAGAGAGGTGAAATCTTTTGCTGGAGAGGTAATGATGTGAATTCGGTCACATCCTGCATGTTTAGCTTCTAGAATCAGATGATGCATCACTGGAAGATCGACCAAGGGCAACAGTTCCTTTGGAACATACGCACTTGTTGGAAGCATTCTGGTACCCAGGCCTGCAGCGACAATGACAGCATCACGAACCGTGCCCATGCTGTTGCTTGCAAGCGACAGGCTATCAAGCGTGCACCCACTCGTTGGAATAATGGAGGCAAATCGTAAGGGGATGCTTCTCGCCAGTGGCGTGATATTCCTTTCGTTTTCATTCTTTGAATTCCTTCCTGCTGGACCTTGGCTCGATGCTTCCTTCTCAAGAGGCATGAGCGGCTTGCTTGGACTCTCACTTCTCTATCTCAGTTGGTTTGAGTATGTGTTCAAAGAAGCGGGAGTTGTTCCAACCATCGCAAAATGGAAGCATCCTGAATCCACTTGGAAGACTGTTGTTGTTGCAGGACTTTCCGTACTTGGTTTATCCTGGATATCTGGAAACACAGGGGCTGGTGATGTTCTTCCTGAACCTACTGCAATGCTCCTTATGTTGATTGGTTTACTCATCACCTACACTGGTTTCTATGCCTACTTGGTGACAAATGGGCCACTCAAGGACGAAGAAGAATGATTTATTCTTCTTCTGTTGTGAAGACATTCTCTTCGTTCCCTTTCATCGATACGATGATGAGAATGTAGGCTGCAATGACGCCTACAATCAGCAGCAATGGGAGAGAAACTGAGTCCTCCGATGAGGCTTCTTTATCATCGACAAGTTGTGGATCGGTGGAATTGTTCGGTTGTACGATTTCTTCCTCAGGCCAGTCAATTCCAATACGAACAATGTGGATTTCACCGTTTACGTTTGTTGATTCGATGTGAATGAGATTGACTGATTCTTCGACCTTGATTGAAAACTCATCACCAGACTTAGTGGCTGAGGACCAGAATGGGTTTGTGTTCAGAGCATCGGTCCATCGTATGGTTGAATTTGTCTGAGAATGGCTAAATCGAAGCGTGAATGTTTCATTCGTTTGTGATTGAAGTGTTACCCAATCCCCATTGCTCAGTGATAGATTTTCATCGGTTAAACGAAGCATGAATTCGGGTAAATCCACACGCTCAATTGCACTCGAATCGTTGGTTGTTGCAGAATCTTCAGTCTGTTCTTGATGTGCAAAATAGACAGCATTCTGTCCAAGAAGAATTCGATCATCGAGATGGGTTCCTGGTGATGCGCCCCAAGTACCTTCCAACGTCAAGGCGTACCAAGCCTCGTCCATTTCTTCAAAGGTCATGTGATGTTCAAGCGTTTTCGGGTTCAATCGCGTAAGTTCTTCCCAAGCGGGCGTCATATCTGGATTGGAAGAGGTTGAGGTCCAGAGAATCGCATCTCCGCTGATGAAACGTGCATCGAGTTCCCATTCAAAGTGAAGTGTAGAATTGTCTTGTTCGATGTGGAGTTCAGAAATTGAAATGGGTACATTCCTTTCGAGAATCGGCCCGACTTTCCCCGAAACATCGAACTGATCAATCTGAATGTTGCCTCGAGTGTCAACGAGTCCGATGGCATAGTGGGACGTTAACATCCAGTCATCGGACAACTGGTGAATGAACTCCACACTCGTTGTGTCCAATTCAGCAAGAACCTGAACGCCACTCTGCTCGAATGAAACGATTGGGCTTGTGGCATGGTAAATGCGGATCTTTGCAATGTCCGATTGCGTCACTTCGCTCCATTGCAAAACAGTTTGAAATTCACCTGGATTGAATTGTGCAATCAACGAACCACCATATCTTGGAGCTTGGTTGTCCTCAATCACGGGCGTAGTGAGGCTGTTGGCACTGTGCAAACGCGTGTCTTCGCGTGCTGGATAACATCCAAAATCGTCGCAATATGGAGGATAGAAACATGTCAACGTGTAGTAGACTTCACGATCGATGGATTGGTTTGTCCAATCTAGGGTAAATTGCGATGATGTTGCTGGTATGAAGTTCGTGACAAGCGTTTTGTCCATACCATCCCATGTCGATTTTGTCGCAGGCACGGAATGTTCGTACAATGAGTGATAGAAATTATTGCCAGCGCAAGAAGGCCTCCATGTGAACACGGTTGATTGATTCGCCACGTCGTATTGCGCTGCGAACAGTTCGGGCGCAATCGAGGCAGGGACCACTTCTCGGTGACCTTCTGGAATCTGAGATAACCCCACATTCACTGCCTCAGTCCGCGTCCCATCTCGAAGAATAGTTACAATAGCGTACGAAACTTCTTCTGACGTCCCTGGTGCGGGTTCATAGACGAACGTATGCCCTTTTCCTGAACAATCCTCATTCAGGTCGTTCATGTAACAGGCAGGAATATCTTCTGCAACAATGGTTTCAGGCGTGAGCGCATTGGCAAAGAAGCGGCCGTTTTCGCTGCGGTGGATTTCGTACGTTGCCATTTTCAATTGATCAAGAAGCAACCCATCGGTCGTCTCAATGTTTCTCCATTGCAAAATGGTTGATTCCGAATCTGGAAAGAACTCTGCCCACGTCTCACGCGCTTCCAGGGTCTCATCGTCTTCTTCAGCGGTGACTGATTGCAAAGGAAATGCGAGTATGAGGACAAGAACGAGGACAAGGACTTGCGTTCTCATAACAACAAGTTACAACACACCCATTATCAGCGTGTCGCATTGTTGATGAAACATCTAATCGATGAAACCGAGCGTATCATCCAACATGTTGAGTGCATCGTCAAGATCTGGCAATTCCTCTGTAGATTCCCCAGTACTTTGGTGGATATCATGAACCGGGGCGATGGATTCAGGAAGCGGCCCATCGTTGGACAACCAGTCTTTCCACAACTGGCTTCGTCCTTGTCGGCGAGCGTCCATGGTCATCCAAAGGGCTTCGAGGCGCTCAGGTTTGAGCAGTGGAAGATGCTTCGCAAAACGTTGTGGATGGATTTCATCCATACGCATGAGTAATTCTCGCAGGCGGATTTGAACGACTTCATCACCATCGTTCCATAAGGATGGGATGATTTCTCGAACATCATCTGGGTAGGTCTCAACGTAATCGCGTAGGCTTAGTACGATGTTTCTTCGAACGATAGGAACTTCATGCTCAAGAAGAGAGGCAAGACGGTCTGCCCAAACGTCTTCATCGAGGAATTTCAAATCACCAACCGTTGCAGAGGCTGCTGCAAGAACGCTTTCGTCCTCATCCTTCAACATCTCATCAAGAAACGGTACGGCTTCCCAACCAGTTCGTCGGAAAATTCGTGTCAAAACATCTGCCATGCCACGTCGAAGGAGCAATTCTTCACGCCCGTGTAGAATCTTCGCAACGTGAAGCCCTTGTTCCTGATCGTACTCAAGGAGTCGAGCGAGACAAAGAATGACCTTGGAGGCAACTTCCTGGTGCTCGTCTTCAGCTCTTCGGACAAGAATGTCCACCAATCCGAGTGGTTCAATCAACGCAGGTCGCTCAAGGAGAAGTTTAACCCATTCCATCAACAACAATCGACGGTCTAGTTCATCGTTTTCCAAACAATTCAGTAGCCACGTAGCTGCCTCGACGCCCGCATCATGCGCAACAACCGAAGTTGTCCTAGGGACGACAGCATTCGGATTCCATCCCATGTTCTGTGGTCCATCCTCGGGTTGTGTATGCCACGTACCTGGACGTTCCGCTAACGCAATGGACTCGACCAAATGGTAGCCTTGGTGAACAGGTTGACCATATGGGGTTGATGCAAGGCCATTGACAAGAGCAACGGCAAGCCACCACCGATCGGTGTTCGGAGCGCTCGGATCAAAGGCTTGAGCCAACCAATCGGTTGCAATGCAGAACAGCATACGTTGTGCCACATCATCGGTACGACGTCCCAACCATTTTTGATGAACTTCGAACGGGTCGTCGCTCAGATTCATTCGATGTGGCACGATGAGATCGACGATGGTCGAAAGGTGTCGATCGAACATGCCAACATCAGCATGCAACATGGAAAGACCTTGAGAAATCAAATCTTGATCACGTTCTGGGCTTCGTGGAGGGAAGTCTGGGTCCGTAATGGGAGGGGATGGAAGAGGCCATACTTTGGTCCCATCCTCAAGAGCTTGAACCAATTTGGTAGCAACAACCTCAAACGTTGCTTTCGCAATCGTATCACGGCTCTTGCTCATCAAGAACCCTCCTTTCCTCAAATGTCCAATTCAATGTTGAGATTTTGAATTAGTTCCTTGTACCGGTTACGGATGGTAACTTCGGTAACACCAGCGACTTCAGCAACTTCTCGTTGTGTGCGACGCTTTCCGCAGAGAACGGATGCAATGTAAATAATCGAAGCAGCGATACCAGTTGGTCCACGACCGCTGGTCAATTCCTTTTCTTGAGCAGCCTTGATCAATTCGTAGGCTTTTGCTTCGACTTCAGAATCCAGCCCTAGACCGGAGCAGAATCGAGAAATGTAATCTTCAGGCCCGGTTGGCATGATTTTCATCTTCAATTCACGAACCATGAAACGGTATGTACGTCCAATTTCCTTTCGCCCGGTTCGAGATGCTTGACCGATTTCATCGAGTGTTCGAGGGACACCACATTGACGGCACGCAGCATAGAGTGATGCTGCAGCCACGCCTTCAATCGATCGTCCGCGAATGAGACGCTTGTCAACGGCTTTCTTGTAATTGACAGCAGCTGCCTCACGAACCGTCTTAGGCAATTCAAGGCGGCTTGCCATTCGGTCAAGCTCAGCCAATGCCATAGCAAGGTTGCGCTCGGTCGCATTGCTGACACGACTACGCTTCTGCCACTTTCGCATTCGGTAGAATTGAGAGCGGTAACGAGAGTTGATGGTTTTTCCAGAGTAATCCTTGTTTTGCCAATCGATATCCGTCGAGAGACCTTTGTCGTGAAGCATGACCGTCATTGGGGCACCAGTACGAGCCCTTTGATCACCTTGTTCAGGAGAGAATACACGCCATTCTGCACCTTGATCGATAACGTTGTCTTCCAAGACAAGCCCGCAGTCGTCACAAGTGACTTCTCCACGGGTCTCGTCTCTCGTTAGGCTTCGTCCGCCACATTCTTGGCACTTTACAATATCTTCAACTTGCTGATCATCCATAACATCTCACCTCATGAATATTGAGAAATAGATATATCAACGATTGGTATGGTGTTTTTAAACCTTATCGTTCGTTATTTTTGTGGAGTATGAGAGTAGGGCAGCGAATTGGTTAAACCTCAATGACCTTTGAGAAGAATGGGGATGAAGTTGCAGGGGATGTCAGATTCGATTTCGCTCACACCCGGTAAGCGGGTCCTCTTCCTCACCAAAGACCTCGATTTGATTCGTCAGCAATTGTACGAAGGCCTCGATTTACGTATGGAAGATCTGCGTGTGGAGGACCTCCTCGATGACATCAATACCGATGTTATGACGCCAGCATGGGTTTGTTTTGATCACGAACCAGCCATGATTGCAAAAAACGCATACGCTGGATTGATGCAAAACGGACTTCGCGTGTTCAACGAGAATGCATTGATCAATGGAAATTTCGAAGTGATTGTTTCCGGTCAGAGGAAGGGTACCGGTTCTAGTCGTGAAACAGCAGCACAATGCGAACGATGGGCAGGTATCCGAATCGTAATCGCAGCTTCCTTCGCTCCAATCCATGAACGCAATAACATCAACCTTGGTCAACTCATGGGTAATCACGCGATGTTGGAGCGTTTGCAAAACGGTGATTCCTTGCCATTAAGCGAGTTCACGTCACAGTACGATGATGTTACAGCACTCATCCTCGAGTCTGGAGGCCTGTTCGAATTTTCCAAGCGTCTCAGCAACAATGAAATCGAACTACCTAAACTCTCAACGGAACAACACCCAATGACAATGGCTGAGAAAATCATCGCACGAAATCTCGTCGGCCAACCAGAAGGCGCTTGTGTCAAGCCTGACGATCCGGTGATTGCCCAGGTCCAAGGTGGCTATTCCCACGAGTTTACTACGGCACAAGTCCACACATTCCTTCAGGAAACATATGGAGAAGATTACCAGTTGACAAATCCACAAAAATTTGGTGTCTTTGAGGACCACCTGTTGTATGCACATCACAATCCAAAATTTGTGCCGTTCATGCACAAAGTCGAGACCCTACGCGAATTGCAGAAAGTCTTCCAAGCTCATACAGGAGTGCGTGATTACTCAGCAGTCGACGGTGTATCGCCCGGTATTTGCCATCAAGTAGCACGTGAGGAGTTCATCGAGGTCTCCGATTTCATTCAAGCAACAGACTCACACACCTGCATGGGCGGTGCGTCAAATGCACTCACATGGGGCGTTGGAGCCACCGAATATGCCAACCTTGTTTCCGCAGGATTCACGTTTGTCAAGGTTCCTGAATCCATTCGATTTGAATTGTCGGGGTCGCTCAATGAGGGATGTACAGCAAAGGATGTTATTCTCCATATTCTCGCAGACCATGCTCGTAAAGAATTGACCTTGAATCGATCCATGGAATTCGGTGGTCCCGGCCTTCAATCGTTGTCCGCTGACGAGCGTGCAACATTGTGCAACATGGCAACAGAGTGTTCGGCTCGAACCGGAATCTGTGAAGCAGATGACATTCTCTACGATTGGATGGAAGCACAAATGCCTCACTTGAACATGGACGAACAACGCCAAAGAGCAGTCGCTCCAGACGAAGGTGCTCACTACCATGGAGGCGTTCATCACATCGATTTGTCCTCGATTCGCCCAATGGTTGCACATCCTGGAAATCCTGACGAAGGTATACCGAGCGATCCGACCAATGGCGCATACATCGATGAAATTGGTGATGTAGCCATTGACATTGCATACGGAGGGTCGTGTACAGCAGGGAAGATCGATGATATTGCATACTATGCACAAGTCTGCCAGGCTGCAAAAGATCAGGGTCTGTCCGTCAAGGAAGGCGTTGATTTTTACATTCAATACGGATCAGGAATTGTCAAGGATGTTGCCGTTTCGAAGGGTTGGCACCAGCTGTTCCTCGATGTTGGCGTGAAACTCATCGATCCTGGTTGCGGCGCTTGCATCGGAGCAGGCCCTGGCGTATCTATGACGCCAGACCAGGTCACCGTTTCTGCCATCAACAGAAATTTCCAAGGCCGCTCTGGCCCTGGAAAACTGTACCTTGCTAGCCCTCTCACCGTAGCGATGAGTGCGTTCAGTGGAACAATTCGATCCTGGAAAACAGAAAGCATTGGACATTGAGGAATTTTGCCTCTACGTTTCAATTCCGTCCGAAATATGAAGTAGCCTCGCCAATCGACTGCTGTTACCTGCTGGCCCGAAGTCTTGGACGGAGGAGGACCTGAGGTGGATGTGTCGAATTGAGCATTGCAGAAAAGATGGCAGCGAACCAAAAACAAGTCGCAATTTCAGAATTTTTTGAAAAGAACAAACATTTCCTTGGGTTTGATACACTCAATCGAGCCCTTATTACAGCGGTTAAGGAGGCGGTCGACAACGCACTCGACGCGTGTGAGGAAGCGCGAATTTTACCCGATATTGTCGTCAAAATTACCAAACTGGACAACAAGAAAGACATCCTTCAACTCGAAGTTGAAGACAATGGCCCGGGCATTCCTAGAGCTAGCATTGAGAAAGTGTTTGGACAACTTCTGTTCGGTTCCCGATTCCATGCCATCCGTCAATCGAGAGGTCAGCAAGGTATCGGAATTACCGGTGTTGTCATGTATTCACAGCTGACAACTGGCGACCCAACGCATGTCGAATCAAAGATTGCTAAAGAGGCGACTGCGGTTTCGGTCGATATTGGTCTTGATACCAGAAAGAACAAGGCCATCAAATCCAATCAGGATCGGATTGATTGGGGGGACAAGGTCCACGGTTTGAAGGTAAAAACCAAGATGAAGGCG
>JAAXIR010000288.1:3086-3408 GCA_012270265.1 Candidatus Poseidoniales archaeon | reverse complement strand
GGTACAAATCCATACGGGGACGGCAGTAAAATGGAGGCTGCTCTCGAATCTGCCTAACAATCGACCCAAGACGTTGATGAATCCTTTGACGTCATCTTCCAACTCCATTCGCCCGTAACCGACGCTGATTTGGCGTACTTCTCCAAGATCGGAGCAACGCACCTTCATGAAGCCAAATTGATCGATGGCGGATTGATCGAAGCCCCAGCGGATGTTGTTCGAAAACTTTAAAATTGGGAACGAGTCGAGTATCTTGAATTGAAACGTGAATTGGATTTCTTCTATATGACACCTGAGTGGGGTGGTGAGCCAACAGATCCAT
>JAAXIR010000288.1:0-3076 GCA_012270265.1 Candidatus Poseidoniales archaeon | reverse complement strand
GCTAAGGACATTGAATTTGTAATTGGATTTCTTCTTTTTGCCACACTTTTGGGGTGGTGATCCAACTGATACATCACACATTATTCCATAATACAAGCATGGCGTTCGGGCAACAGACGCATGGCATCGAGCCATCATCGATGTCAATGGAAATGTGCAGTTTGAAACGGACAATGCCTTTACTGAGTGGGACGGAGATGGAACTGCTGTTGTCGACCTTGATACCGGCGTCGATGCGGGTCACCCAGACTTCGATTACCTCGAACCTTGGACTGGGGAGAAAGTCATCTACTCTGCAAAATGGAACGGTGTTTGGACAGAAACTCGAAACTCCGACACATCCTCAGGACACGGAACACACGTCGGTGGAACCATTGCAGGAAACGGTGACGCCTCTGCTGGACGAAGAGCAGGCGTTGCGAAGGGTGGACAAATGGTTGCATTAGGAACGGGCGATGGCGCCTCCATCTTTGCTGCAGAGCAAGGTCTCGAGTGGACGTTTGAACACTCAATTCCATCGCAAAACCCGTATCATATTCGTGTTGTATCGAATTCATGGGGGACAGACGGTGATTACGATCCAAACGGCGCTATCGCTACAATCACTGACAGACTCACCTTCGAAAACGGTGTTGCCGTTATCTTTGCTGCTTCCAATTCAGGTGGTTCAGGCGGTGGGGGTGAATGTGGTGGAGATTTGCGAACAAACGTGTACGCGAACACCCCTTCTGCAATCTCTGTTGCTGCTCTAACACATGATGGAACACAGGTCACCTCATTTTCATCGAGAGGTTGTATGAATCAGCAGCACACCTGGCCCGATGTAGGCGCTCCAGGACGTGATATTTGGGCAACAGCTCCTCGTGGAACTGCCATTGATGCAAGCACTCGGACGCAAGGTGACCTGTACTACATGGCCATTTCAGGGACGTCCATGGCAACCCCTCACGTTGGTGGCATGGCTGGGGTCATTCTCGACATCGCTCCATCCTTAGGCGTTGCAGATTATCATCGAGAAGATCACGATGAAGGCGATAGCCTCGTCGGCGGCGAAGGTACAGCTGCGTATGGACAATTCGAGGATTGGGATACTGCCAACTATTCACGTGTTCACGAACTTGAATTGATTCTCGAATTAACGGCTCGCTACGAAGGAATGGCGAATGCATGCGAAGACGGTAACGACGAAGATTCATGCAACGATATTCCCGAAGAATGTTATCGTTCGGCTACCGGTGAGTGCCACGATTGGAGAATTGGTCACGGCTTGACCGATGTTGATGCTGCTATGGCATTGGCACGAACGCTTCAACTCATGCGCGACCAAGATGGCGACGGTTTTGTTGATCACCCGGAATACACAGTTTGGGACGCATGGGCCATATACGAATCCATGATGGTTGAAGCATCCATCCCTGTGAATACAGATCGAGTGAGCCACAGTTGGAAGGGTGATTGGAATCATTTCAACAACGGTGCAACTGGTGCTGTGTATTACACCGAAGATTCGCACTACGTGTGGATTCCAAATGGAACAACGCAAATGGAGGCTCGCTTCGTTCCAACAGAATTTGATTTGGATACCGCCCAAGGTGGTGCTCTGCAACTTGAAATCGATCTCGGAGAAGATGGAAGCAACGATGCACAAGGAGCGTGCACACGTGTTTCAGACGCCTGGATTTGCGACCTCGATGTTGAATCATCGCCCTGGAATTCATGGGCACATTTCGAGGTCACCGGTCAAGCATTCACATTCCTACGTATCCTCAACCACCCTGAGTTCTTTGAATCTCGGATTCCCTACACGGTCGATGTTACACTCACGTTGGATTTGAGCGAACCTGTCGATATCTCCATCGAGCAACGACCTGATTTTTACTCGGACCTCGACCCTGCCGCTCCTTCGGATGCATACGATTCTGAGTACGATGGTATGCTCACTTTCACCCGTCCAGTGTACGATCAACAAGCCGTTGCTGCGCTGATTCAGCCAAAGGAAGTTGTCACAGATGATGCCGACGGAGGCTTCTTCTCCGCTCTCGGGGATTTGTTTTCAGATTACTTCGGGGCTGCAAGTTTCTTCTTCCTGTTCGTTCTTCTAAGTGCCCTTGGAATTGGATATCTCGTACGATCGAGCCGAATCGATGGTCCGAAAATGTTGGTTTCTACATCCGTAGATGCTGAACTCATCGAAGATTAGAGAGGGTTCTGTGGAGCTTCTTTTGGGGAACTACTTGGCATCGATTCGAGGTCTTCAAAGGTCAGTTGCCCTGTATGAATTTCTTCAATTTCCTGAAGCCGCTCTGCCATCGGTTTTCGAACAATAAATTCGATGCGACCTTTGCTTCGTGTTAAATCGTATGAAAGTGGATCAAGTGCTTCGATGACCTGTTGTTCGAACGAGCGTTGGACCCTACGTCCTCTCCATATTGAATATCCCCATTGATAGGCAATACCAACGATGGCCGCTCCATAGAGGATGGCAAGGAACGTTGCAGCAAACAAGGCGGCATTTCCGCCACGAGCCTCCTCAAGCAAATCTCGTCCGAGAAGGAAAATCAAACCAACTCCAACGAGAGGCTTGAGCAATGATTCGACCCACTGATCAATCGGTATGAGTCGACCTTTGGATGGATCAACAAAGACAAGATCTGTTTCAAACGCTGTTGATAGTACTCCGACCAGGGCCAACAAGGCGATGTACAACAAGGAGGAGAGAATGATTTCTGTTCCAAAGTTCTCTAACTTGAAAATCCAATGGACAATCAAGTAGGCGAACAATCCCAAAAATACGCCGCGTGGTACTCGGTGAAAGTGCTCGATGTGCTGTGAAAATTCAGTGTAATTCCGCTCCTGTGCGGGATTGCCACGGTGGGCTTGAGGGATGTGGATGATTTGCCAGTGCATCGTTCGCTCGACGAGGCTCATGATTCGAATAAGGACGCGTTGCCGAATAAGGACGAATTCAACCAAAAGAATCACAGGCAGACCAACCAGCATGACTGGAAGAGCTACAATGAATGCAAGTGGAAAAATAATCAATGCTGGTAAGATAAGGAAATGGGATATCGATAAT
>JAAXIR010000242.1 GCA_012270265.1 Candidatus Poseidoniales archaeon | reverse complement strand
GGGATGGATAGCACAAGCACACCTTTCAACTGAAACACAAAAGTCCAACAGCAAACCAGTCGTTCCACACTGGCAAGGCGAAGTTGGACTTTGCACCGATTTTCCGCAACTTGCCATGGAATCGTTTCGAAGGACGAAGAACATCGAAATCGGTAGTGCCGTCGTTTCCATTCTTGCATCGGGTGGGCCCATTGCACAAGCAGAGAGGATCGCCAATACCTTGCAACTTCTTGCTGTCAACGACGATGCCCGCAAGCTCCACGTTGGTTTCTCTGCAGGAAGATTCGAATTCATGGCTCGCCCATATGGAATTGTACCACGAACGGTTGTGGAGGAAGCAGCATGGCCGGCGTTGCGTGGACAAATTTTCCTTGAAGCGAGTGAGATTTTCTTGCGATTGCTGCGAGGGGATGTTGTTTCTTCTGATTCCGTACGCTCAACCACATTGACACGTGAGAATTTCAGAAGCGATGAAGACTGGCAACGCGTGCAAGACGCTCACGGTTCTGATGTAGATGCCATCGACATCGACCGCCGTTACGTGTTTGAAGACATTCGAATCGTTCCAAACACGTTCGATCGAAATCAATTGGTGCTTGTAGCAGGAACACACGATCCAAGAGCTCAGGTGTTCGTCAATTCGTTCCTTCCAGTTCGTGTTTTCAATCTCTCGATTACCCAACCGGACGTCATCGAAGCAACACACGAGCGCATGCGTTCCTGTTTCCATCAAGATGGTGGAGAGTGGAAGCGTTCGGATATGCCAAGAACCAGTTTTGTGTTTGTCAACGATGAGCCGGGCATGACGCCTGAAGAGCAACGCCAAGCTGCTCATCGTGAAGCAGACGAAGCATTGGGCGCCTATTGGAATGCGCTTGAAGGGACCATTGACCCGAACAAAGTTCAGAATGCAGCACAAAACGCATTGATTGGGAACGTTGAGGACGTCGCTCTACAACTGGTTGAACGCTTCCATCCAGAGGACCGTGTCATGGCATGGTTCGATTTCTTCAACCATGATAGCGCTCGGGTATGCCGAAACATGCGAGCGTACATGGAAAAGGTCGCTCCACGCGTCGAAGAACTTCTCAAAGGTGATTGAACATGGACATCAATCATCACCACCATTCCGCTGTCAAACCGGGTCGTCCTGGAAGCGAGTTGTTTCCAAATTCGCCACTTGGCGAACAGGTTGAGGGCATTCCAACTGGCCGCGATGTGGCATGGGAACCATTGGTCGACTACCGAAGGAACGGCGTTTCGGAAACAACCATTCACGGTGCAGTTGCATGGGCGCATGGCGATGATGTCATCCATTCCTTTGGAGGAAACGTTCTCTGTTACGGTCGTTCGATGATGAAACCCTTCATGCTCAAGGCCTTCGTGAAAGAACTCGAAGATCTCTCTTGGGAGCAAAAGGCCATTTCGGTGGCCAGCCACAATGGCGATACAGAACACGTTGCTGCAGCACAATCACTGCTTTCAGAGTCGGAGTGGCCTTTGATGCTGACGCCATTGGATGTACCACTCATTCAGTTCGGGCGTCAAGTACGTCGTCCACGTCGATGGTATCACACATGCTCAGGTGAACACGCAGCGATTCTACGAGGTTGCAGAGAAAAAGGATGGAATCGTGCAGGCTACACTTTGCCAAGCCACCAAGTGTTCCAGGCGTACCTGACCGAAATTCGCCGCTTCATTGGTGAGGATTGGACGCCATTACTCATCGCCAACGACGGAGGTGGATTGCCAACCGTCTCGAACACGGTTGCTGAATTGGCCCAAATCTATGCAGGACTTGTTCGCGATAAAGCTGAAGATTGGATTTGGGAATCCATGGTTCGTCATCCCGATCTTGTCGGTGGATTCAACCGTCTCGATTCAACCATTCTCAAAGCGGGTGAAGGGACAGTTATTGCGAAGGAAGGGGCAGATGGTCTACTCGGCCTTGCCATTGAGCATCCGGACTATCCGAAAGGACTCGGTATCGTCGTGAAAATCGCGCATGGTTGGAACGCCCAAGCGACATGGTATGTTGCCAGAGCCATCCTGGGTGTGCTTGGTATTGACCTGAGAAATCCATACCCTCTCCATCGACAAAAGGCATTCATCGTTCCCGGAATCGTTCCTGAGCGATACCTTGGCGTCCTCGAGACCATTCCAACATGGGATGAATGGGATCCTGATCAAGACCGTTGGATGTACGATGCGGAGCTGGATGCATGAATGCGTTGAACTTCATCGATGGAGTCTTTGTCGATGCAGTTGATGGAGAGACCTTACCTAACGTCAATCCTGCGACTGGGCAAGAAATAGGAACGATTGCTCGATCAAAGAAAGCCGATGTCGAAGTGGCTGCGCAGGCTGCAATGCGAGCCCGCAAAGGCTGGGCCTCACTCACCATGCTCGAGCGTGCAGATTGGCTTGACCGCATGGCCGATGGTCTTGAACAACGCAAAGAGGAGATTGCACAACGAGAGTCAAGAGACACGGGCAAGCCGCTCGCTCTTGCGCGCCGAGTTGATGCTCAACGTTCGATTGACAATTTCCGATTCTTCGCAGACTTTGCTCGACAACAAGAGCCGGAAGTGTTTGAGATGTCTGATGCGACCAACATTGTTCATCGAAATCCAATCGGTGTTGTAGGATTGATCACACCTTGGAATCTACCACTCTATCTGTTGAGTTGGAAGGTTGCTCCTGCGTTGTTGATGGGAAACACCATCGTAGCGAAACCGAGCGAGATGACGCCACGTACAGCAGCACTGATGTGCGAAGTTGCTTCTGAAATTGGGCTTCCTCCTGGCGTTATCAACGTCGTACATGGCTATGGTCCAGAAGTTGGACAAGCCATTCTCGAGCATCCGTCCATTGGTGCGATTTCGTTTACTGGAGGGACAGCAACAGGCCGACACGTTGCTGCAACAGCAGCCCCGATGTTCAAGAAACTCTCACTGGAATTGGGTGGAAAAAATGCAACAATTGTTCTCGATGATGCTGATTTGGACGAGGCCGTCAATGGGGCGGTTCGAGCCGGGTTCACAAACGGTGGACAAGTTTGTCTGTGCGGTTCTCGAATTCTTGTTCACCAATCGATTGCGGATGAATTCACTCAACGACTTGTAGAGGCTGTCGATGCAATGGTCTGCGGACCGCCCGAAGACGCCTCCACACAAATCGGCGCTCTCATCAGTCTCGAACATCTCGAAAAGGTCGAATCATACATTGAACTCGGCCTTGAAGAGGGTGGAACCATCCTAACAGGTGGTACACGAGAAATGACGGGACAGGTCACTGAGGCCGACGATGGAGCGTTCCTGCGACCAACCATCATCGATGGCCTAGATCACACATCGCGAACGTCAACAGAGGAAATCTTCGGGCCTGTTGTCACTGTTCTCCGTTATG
>JAAXIR010000074.1:1518-3413 GCA_012270265.1 Candidatus Poseidoniales archaeon | reverse complement strand
ACTAATAGCCCTGATACATTTAAGAAACATTCTGGTGGAAGCATCGAAGGCTTTGATTCAGAGATTCGTGATGTCCGCTTAACCGATTACGACCAAACTGGATTCACAGAACTTCTGGTGACAACTGGAGACGATGCACGTCTTCTCTGCAGTTCAACCCTCATTCAGAAGTTGACCGGCGATGTTCCAGAAGGCGAAGACGTGGTTGTTGCGTTCGGAATGACACCGCAAGATGCTGAAGACGGTACAAACCATCTTTATTCCACGGTCATCAATGGAACCTATGTCACCTCCAGCGGTGTTGTCGAAGAATCGATGGAACTCGTTGGAGGTCTCGTGATCGAAGACATTCCAACCATCATCGGTCTTCTCATCAGTCTCCTGCTGATGGTTCTCCTCTACGTGCACAGTGAGTGGTACGTTGTCAATACGGTTGGTATTCTTGTTGGAAGCGGTGTCATTGTTATGCTTGGTGTTTCGTTCGTTCCAACCTTGATCATGGTGTTCATGATTGCTGCAGCCGTGTACGATGCTTGGGCGGTTTACAAGTCGAAGCACATGCTCGATCTCGCAGATACAATGATGAATCTCAACTTGCCTATTCTGTTGGTTGCTCCACAGGATTCTGACTATTCCATGCGTACCGAGCGAACCACTGTTCACGATGCTGCAGAGAAACCTCCACGTGATGCTGTGCAAGAAGCGCCCAGAGAGCGTGTCGTTGCGAAGAGCAGCGATGCAATGCTGATGGGGCTTGGAGATGTTATCTTCCCAGGGATGCTTGTTCTTTCTACGCTGCAGTATGTTGGAGGCGACAATGGCTTCATCATGGCCATGACGACACTTGTTGGCAGTCTCATTGGGTATTCAGTTCTCATGTACTACGTCGGTAAAGGACAGGCTCAAGCGGGCCTTCCGTTGCTGAATGGTGGTGCTATTCTCGGCTACATTGTTGGTGGCTTGTTGACGATTGGTATGGCGATGTTCCAGTTTAACATCAGTTTCTGAGGTGATTGAACATGTTGGATATGCAAGTGTTCCGTGAAGAGGTTGAGAAGATTCGTGCAGACCATGATCGCCGAGGTCTTCCTCACGACAGCATCGACAAGGTGCTTACGCTCGATTCTGAATGGAAGTTGATGCTTCGAGAAACCAACGAATTGCGACGTCAAAAGAACGAAGCTGCACGTGGAATTGGAGCTGCCAAGAAGTCAGGTGATGAAGCCGAAGCACAGCGCATCCTTTCGGAAGTCGCCAACCTCGGAGCACAAATTTCTGAAATGGAAAAGAAGACCGATGCACTCCTTTCTGAACGTGATTCTGTGCGTATGTCGATTCCAAACCTCTTGCACCCTGATGTTCCATCGGGTGCTGATGAATCGGGCAACACCAAGCATTCTCTGCACGGTGAAAAGCCATCCTTCGATTTTGAACCAAAGACACACAACGAGTTGATTGAAGAGAACAAATGGGTGGATTTGGAACGTGCTGCTAAGATCACAGGAAGTCGGTTCTATTTCCTCAAAGGCGATTTAGCACGCTTGGAGATGGCTTTGCAATCTTATGCGGTTGATTTCATTCAACAACGTGGGTTCACCTTTGTTCAGCCACCGGTCATGATGAATCGAGCCGCTTACGAAGGTGTCACCGATTTGTCGGACTTTGAGACGGTCATGTACGGTATTGATCCTGATGGCTACTACATGATTGCAACATCCGAACATCCACTCACGGCGATGTACATGCAGGAGACCATTCCCGAGGAACTTCTACCACTGAAGATTGTTGGCGTCTCATCCTGTTTCCGTCGAGAGGTCGGCGCCCATGGCCAATCCGATCGAGGCATTTGGCGTGTCAATCAATTTACGAAGCTATAGCAAAGAATCATCGCAACA
>JAAXIR010000074.1:0-1508 GCA_012270265.1 Candidatus Poseidoniales archaeon | reverse complement strand
GGCTTGCACTACGAAGTGGTCAACATCTGTACTGGAGACATGGGAACGGTTGCCGCACGAAAGTACGACCTTGAGGCCTGGTTGCCTGGAGCAAAGGCGTTCAAGGAAATCGTATCCTGTTCCAACTGTACGGATTATCAAGCCAACCGTCTTGAGATTCGTTATGGTACTCCAGGCCATCCAAACCAACCGATGGTCCACACACTCAACTCGACCGCTGTAGCTACATCACGTGCACTCGTAGCCATTATCGAGCAAAATCAACTCGAGGATGGTCGTGTTCGTATTCCTGACGTATTGCAATCTTACATGCAAGGTCAAGAGATCCTCGAACCATGTACGTGGTAGAATTAATAAGTACTAACGGGCTACTGCTCTTAGGAGCGGGACGAAATGACACAAAATCGGCTGTATTTTGGCTATGGATCAAATCTTGATTGGAACGATTGGGTTCAACATTGCGAGAAGAAGGGTGCGCATCCAGATGGACTCAACGAACGAGAGCCTGCTTGGCTCGTCGGGCACCATCTCAAATTTCACTATCATTCGAGTGGACGTAAGGGTGGAGCTGCAGATGTTGTACCAATCAATGAATACCATGCCACACCTGGAGCCTTGTTTGATGTCGATGAATGTGCATGGTCAACACTGGTTGCGAAAGAAGGTGCTCCATCGTACTACGAGGAGAAGAACGTGCTTGTGATCGGATCGGATGGTCAATTGCATGAAGCTGTGACATTCGTTGTTTGTGATGACAGGAAGAAACCAGATTTTCAACGCCCAACAGATGTTTACCAAGACTTGATTCACAATGGACTTCATGAGCGTGGGCTACCAACCAATGGATTGGACATGGCGATGCAACATAGATTTGATACACCCACAATCAACCATTTGTTTGTCTATGGAACCCTGATGTCAGGACAGAGTCGATTCACTCAACTCCAACCGTACGTTCGTTCGCAACAACAAGCATCCGTACAAGGTCATCTTCACCATCTTGGAGACTATCCAGGGATGAAATTGGGTGATGGAGTGGTTCATGGTCAACTGATGGAACTTGAGAACGTTGAAGCATGCTTGGAGCGAATGGATGCCATCGAAGGCTTCCTCGGCTTTGATCGCAACGATTCGTTGTTTGATCGAACCATTGTGCAAGTTCGAACCGAACAAGGCATCGCTTGGGCTTGGACGTATGTCTATGCTGGAGATGTTGTTGATGATTCCATCATCGAACATGGTCGATGGTGCTGATTATTCAGCTGCTTCCACATCGAGGAGATTGGCTCCCTGTTCGACACGATCGCCTGCATTGAAGTGAACCGTTGTGACTGTACCATCTTCTGATGCGACGATTCTGTGCTCCATTTTCATCGCTTCAAGGACCATTAGAGTTTGTCCTGCTTCGACGGATTCCCCTGCGGTCACGAGAACTTCGAGAACGACACCAGGCATCGGTGCTACAAGTCCTCCATGATGCTCATCGCTGCTTGCTCCTGCTTCGATGC
>JAAXIR010000207.1 GCA_012270265.1 Candidatus Poseidoniales archaeon | reverse complement strand
TTAAGATACAAAGAGGTCATCCTCAACGTATGGCTCTTCTTGCTCAGTGGGTCCGTCAGCGTCCTTGGCTCGCTGCAGGCATTGCTGGTGCTGCAGGAGGTATCGCAGGGATTGCTCACGGTATAGCGGCCATGACATCGACCGCTTCAGCGCTCGCTTTTGGTGGTATTTCGACCAAACGTCAGTCGAGTGAACATCCGTTCCGAACACGCGTTCTACGAACCCTCGAACGACACCCTGGACTCTGTTATCGGGAATTACAGCATGAACTCAGTGCAGCCAACGGCACACTTCGTCACCACTTGGACGTAATGCAGAATCAAGGCAGCATTACCGTCATGCCAGTCAATGGACGAACCTGTTACTTCGCAGGTGGTCCTTCTCAAGTCGAACTACTTCAGTCGGTTTCAACGGATCATCAGAAGATGGCATCAAGTCTACCGATTGGACTGTCAGCGGTTCAACGTCAAGTCATTGACGACATCCTCGAAGAAGGTGTCCCTCGTTCACAAGCCGAGCTTGCACGACGCATAGGTCGATCCCGAGCGAGCGTTCACTCTGCTGTCAAAGTCTTGCGTCGTCGAGGCGTCTTGCGATTGGATGTGCTCAATCTCGCATCGCACATCGAAATCGATACGTTCCGTCGCTCCGATCGTCTGACGTACCAATGGGACGATGGGCGTCGCGCACAGGCTTAATTTTCGCTTTCTGAAAAGCAATTGTTGCACAGCCTTCAAAGACCATCGCCATGCGTCATTCGTTATGCTCAATGTCAAGTTGGAAGAACTTCCGATGCCAACGTCCGATCGTTCAATCGATCGATTGATTGGATGGTTCGTTGAGTCGTTTTGCTTTGTTCGAAGAAAGGGGGATGCAACCGCTGACTATGGGTCAGCATCACCGATACATCGCATGCTACGCGATCACTTCTTCGCACATCCAACCACCTCTTGGGATGCTCAATCGCTTTCTGATGAGTTAGCCATGACACCTGCAGCATTGAATCATCACTTGGCTCGACTCAGTCAATCCGGATTGCTCTCGTATACCAACGAAGGCAAAGGCTGGAGAACATACATCCTCAGAGGAGGGGGTTTGTCGCAAGCATTGGAGTTGTGTTTCGCCCAATACAGATTGATTCTTGAACAAAAAATGGACCTGCTTCAAGCTGAATGGAGCCGTGAGGGCATTGCATTGGGCTACGAACTTTCCGAAGAGTCCTCGCTCCCACTCAACATGAGCATCATTGACTATCGCTCTTCGCAAGAGGGTGCTTCGAATCTTACACAATGGATGGCTGATTTTGGCCTACTCGGAGATCGTCCAGGAAATGAGATTCTAGCCGAATCGGTCTCTGAACAATTGTTCCAACTCCTCCTTCGCACAGGTACACCCATCTCATTGGATGATGCGCATGAGCAATTTGGGGGCCAGAAGGCTCGCCTTGGTCGTATTTTGGAGCGATTCCGTGCTTGTGGATTGGTCGAACGTATCCCGCGTACTGATCGTCTTGCCACAGCCCTCTGGTCAGCGATGGTGACCCAACACCAACGCCGTGGCGAGGATTGGCTGCTCAAAAAGGGAGGATTCATGCGTTTGATTCCTGAAAAAAATCATGCTTCGTTGCTCCAACCATTGAGCAAAGGTGCCCTGACGATTGAACTTGTGCAAGAGGCCATGCAAAACATCGATGCGTCCGATCAAATGTTGCTTCTCAATTTGCTCGGAGGGCGTTTGCCTCTAGGGTATCGACTGATTGGTACAACGCTTGAAGATTCCAAAGTAAACATGACAGCACGACTCGATCGTTTGTTGCGGCGAATACGTCGAGTTGGCACGATGATTGAAGAGGTCATGACGACGGGCGATGCATGATGAAGACGCCTGGCTTCGACACCTATGAGCCATGGTCCGGTGAACAACGGCCGCTCTATCTCGCTCCGATGGCAGGTGTTTCTGATCTTCCCTACCGCCTGCTTGCGAAAGAATGTGGTGCGGACATTACGATCACAGAATTTACGAACAGTACGGCACTTAGTCGAGAGGCAACTGCGTCGTGGCGAAAAATGGAATCCGACCCAAGAGAACAGCCGTTCATTCCTCAGATCTTTGGAGGCGAAATGGATGACATGGTCACAGCTGCGACCATGCTCGAAGAATCTGCTGATGTAATCGATTTGAACTTCGGATGCCCTGCTCCTAAAGTGACCAACATTTGTGCTGGAGCAGCCTTGATGGGAGAGCCTCAAAAATTGGTAACGATGGTTGAGAACATCGTCGATGCTGTCAATGTTCCAGTCACAGCAAAGATGCGTTTGGGCACTGGCCAAGGTCCAAACAATGCTGTCAACATCTGTCAATCTCTCGAAAAAGTCGGAGCACAACGCCTGTGTATCCATGGACGAACATTGCGACAACGATACTCTGGTATCGCCGATTGGGAGACCATTCAGACGGCTGTCAATGCTGTCGATGTCCCAGTTGTTGCAAATGGGGACATTACCGATGCGGAGAGCGCACAGCGTTGCTTGGAATTGACCAATGCCTCTGGACTGATGATCGGGCGTGCAGCCATCGGTCGTCCTGATGTTTTTGCCCAGATCAAAGTCGGACTTGGCTGGATGGATGAAGCAGAATTACCTTGGGTTCAGGAACATCAAGACGAGTGGAATGAGATGTCCGAGACATCGAAGGCATTCGCTTCACGTCGATGGTGTTGGGACCGATATGTGACACTCTGCAGAGAGACAACAGGTCTCGCAAAACAAACGATGCAACGTCATGCGATTGCTTTCTCTAAGGGGTTGCCTGGAGCGAAATCGGTTCGAAGCCTGATGCATGAATTGTCCGATGTGAACGAATCCGCACAAGCGATTTCAGATTTCTTGAAACCAATCTCAGAAAGTTGACTTCCAATCTTCGAGGTCGTTGGCCTCAGCCCATGCCTCGTCAGTGGTTTGCCCACGCAACTTGAGGACTTCTCGGGAAAGGAGCCAGTAGACAAGAGCGAGCGAGTGTCGGCTCTTGTTGTTTGCAGGAAGGGCAACATCGACGTTTCGCAACTTGTTGTTTGCATCAACAAGCCCAACGATTGGAAGACCGGTGTTAACAGCTTCACGGAGTGATTGTTGATCCGATGCTGGGTCGGTAACGAAAAGGATGTCAGGTTCCTTGTAGGAACGGAGTGCTGGGTTGGTGAGGCTTCCTGGGATGAAACGGCCAACTGCCGAGTTTGCTCCAATGGCTTCAGCGAACATTCGAGCAGGTCGCTGTCCATACTGTCGAGCAGAGACAACCATGATTTGCGAAGGATCGTATTGGTTCAAGAACGAAGCAATGATTCGGATTCGATTGTCAGTTTGGCTGAGGTTGAGAAGATAAAGACCGTCGGAGTTAACGGTGTCGATAAAACGGCTCATATCAGCACTCTTTTGCTTTGTTCCGATGTTTACACCGGATTCTTCGTAGAGTTCAAGTGGAATCAGGAGCCCTGTTTCTTCAGACATAGTAGTGCCTCAGCAAGCAACCGACCTGAACCCTCTTCTTAACCGCTTCGCATCATCTCCAAACTACGTTTTTGATGAAAGAAGGGGAAGAAGTCAAATCTATGTGGGTGAAAGATGAATTCATGGGGGTCAGTTTTGCCGATGCAAAAATAGGCCCAGAGGGCTACTATCTCGACGATTCAGAGAAAGCGTTGCCTGTCAGTGCAAGTGATTTGGAGCGCTTCATGTATTGCCCCCTGTCTTGGCAGTTGGCAAAAGAAGGAGCAACCGGCATCGGTGAAGCCGTAGAAGAAGGTGTCGTCAAACACAAAGAAATTCACAATGTAATGAGCGACTATCAGGAAGCATTGATTCGGATGCGTCGATCACTGTTAATTTGGTCGTGGTGGTTTGGAATTATCATCGCCTTTGCTTTCGATGCCTTCGCTTTTGTTTACCTCGATGACATGATGAACTCACCAATTGAATTCGCTCGAGTACTTTCCATGTGGTCTGTTTCATGCCTGATTGCTGCAGTTTTATCGATTGCACTCCCGGGGCGAAATTGGTTCAAGATTGAACGTAGTATCAAGGAAATTCGAGATATGAAAGACCGATTCGAGTCAACTGGATTGGAACCAACATGGAGTCCTATCGGATTCCTTGGAGGATGGTTTTCTGCCGGAAAAACAGAGGCAGGTTTGCTCTTAGCAACGATTGTCATCGGTATTCACGCCATCGCTCTGGTTGCTGCGGAAGATCGGAATCAAGCAGGATTTGTGCTCCTCATTATCGCCTTTGTTTGGACACTTTTCGCTACATGGCAACTCCAGCGTTCACTCAAAGCGGAAAACGAAATGATCGAACGTCGAGAAAAAGCAGGTCTTGAAGAAGGTAAAGAACTGTCTTACTCAGACGATGAGAAAAGCAGTGATCGTCTGCTGGACGAAGTTTCTGGACTGCGAGGGCGTCCGGACCAAATTGTCATCATCGATGGGGAGTTCATTCCGGTTGAGCAAAAGACTGGGAGAATCCCGAAGAAACCGCATAAATCCCACCGCCTGCAACTTCTCGCCTACATCTCATTGGTCGAGACGAGTACAGGAAAGACGCCGCCATATGGCATTCTTCGTTATGGAGATGAAGACATCCATCAAGTGTACTGGGATCAACATGCAAAACAGCATCTTCAAGACAGCATCATCGAAGTCCAACGATTGATGGTAGAAGGTGGTGCAAAACGCAATCACGAGCGTGAAGGCAAGTGCCGAAACTGTAGTCGACGTTACGCGTGCAGCGAATCGCTTGTCTAATCGACGACACATACGTCGTCTTGTGGATAGATGGTGCAGGTTCGAGTCACATCCACACTGAGAAGGAAATTGTCTTGTTCTGAAATGATTCCACCACCAGTTCCAACAATGTTGATGTTCCATTCTCCGGAGATGAACTCACCATCGGCCTCTGGTTCGATGAGAACGTATGGAGCTGTTTTCGTTGTATCGTGTGTGGCATTGTACTTGAGCGCTCCAGATGGATCTTTGATTTCGACGTTTACTTCTCGTAGATCAAAGAAATCCGGGAACAGTTCACGGATGATTTCACCAGCATTTTCAGTATTGATATAAAAAACAATCTTTGTTACTTCAGAATCAACAGTAAACTTCTCGTTCCACTCAACATTGATTTCAGCGTTGGTAAAATAATGCTCAACGACGGTCGTTTTGATGGATGTGGATTGCTGTACATCGCCCCGAAGATGCTCCATGTATTCCCTTCCCTGGAGAAGGCCAATGCAACCTGAGGCAGAAAGCAGCAGCATGGAAAGGGCCACAAAGACTGGAAACAACCTCTGCTGCATGATGTTGCCCAACCGACTCAACAATATGAAAATCACCCCGTCATGGGGAAGCGTTCAAACCACCGTTCAATCTCAACGAAAACGCCTGAATGACGCAACGACAACTCCGAGCGCAAGCGATGACGAACCCTATGAGTGCTGACAGGCATCGAAATTACTGCAAATCTTTTGCCACGAAGGTAGGTAATGACCACACAATTAGGAGCATCAGAGGTAACACATAGGGTGCTGATAGTTCGTCATAATGGAGCGTATTGTCAATCATTGCCCACGGTTCAATGAACCAAAGCATGTACTGGCCGAGTTTTCTACGATTCAAAATTAGGATGGATCCACTTACGGCAACAACGCTGTAAATCAATCCAAATATGACTCCACCTGTACCACCTTGATAATCTCCTGAAGTGAACTGTGTGTATGCTGCCCAAGACATGACCGTTATTCCAAGAGTACCCCAGCAGAGGGAAAGAACGCCAACAATGGTAGTCACAATGTGTTTGTTCTTCTCCAAAGGAAAACCTCACTCGAATTTTGCACCGCATGTAGGGCATTCCTTTGCATCTGCAGGAATGACTGCACCACATGCACCACAATCGGCTGTTTCAACGGCAGGCTCACGCTTTCTGCGTGGGCGTCGGCGAGGCTTGGCGGCTGGAGCTGTTTCATCATCGTCTGCTGTTAGCGGCACTTCAGCATCGTCTTCGAAGGCAAAGTCGGCACTTGCTTCGGTGATTTCGTTTCCAGCGAGCGAACTGTCGGTCAGACCCATTCCAACGACAACCTTCTCGCCTGGCATGACACCTTCTTCACCCGTAAGCTCGTACAGATCTCCACGGATTTCTGCATCGCTTGCAGAGAGCGTGGTCCAAGCAGCACCATCCTTGTCTTTGCCATCATCCTTGAGCGATTTCATCTCATCCTTTGACGGCAAGAATGCATCCAAATCATGACCTTCAAACGATTCCTCAACGGACTTGAGTGTGGTCACAACTTGGTTCTGCATGGCCTCGATTTCCTCTTCGGTCATGTCTTCCATGGCAATCTCATCTGCATTACGCAAATCGTATGCAGCAGTGACTTCTTGTTCAGCAGCAACAACGTTCTCGTCCCATTCATCTTCAAGATTGGATTCATCGTAACCAAATTCTTTGACAGCGTCAGCAAAGTCTTCCGAACCACTGACGATTTCATTCTCGTCCTCTTCAGGAAGAGAGACCAATTCTTTCTCTTCTGGAACATCTCGAATACGACGTTCACGGCGTTCAAAGAACTGAGAAACATCCTGTTCAGCACCACAATATGCACAATTCTCCATCAAGTCGGGGATGGATTCACCGCACTCATGGCAGTCATGGAATTGAGATCGTGCCTTACGTAGGTTAAACGAACAATGCGGGCAGCGGTTCTCATCGCCCTCTAGCTCACCATCACAAGCAGGACAGTAATTGAAAATGTCACGTTCAACCTCTTCCTCACGCTCACGAGTGAGGAGAATTGCAGCAACCAACACACCGATCACGGCGAGTGCTCCAACGCACCTCCGACCGGCTGTGCCAGTTCCATCGCTGATGCCACCGTTTGCGCCGGTGCCGTCGATGAAGACGGTTGAGAACGAACGCTCGTACGTATCAGCCACCATCGAATCGGATGGAATCAACTGAACGATGGACATCTTCCCAGATGCTGTGAACGTACACGAGACCTCTGCCCGATCACCAGGGTTTGCAATCGAAACATCGATTGTATCCCACGTATTCTGACTGTTCTTACAGGTGAACGAAACATCACCCGTTCCACGGGTTGATTTGACATCCAATGACATTGTATACTTCTCACCAGATTCAAGTGGGAAACTCGCAGCCTCGCCAGCATCATCGGTCAAAACCATGGAATCAGGGTCCCAATCAAGTTGCAGGCTGGCTTCAACCATCACCGAACCGGTTGCGAGACTGTTCGTTGGAACTCGATCGTAGGAGCCTGATGCAGCCCGCCATTGGACACTGATTTCTGCCGTATGTTGTCCCAGAGCGGTTCCATGCGATGTTGTGTAGGTGTAGGTTTGCCCAGATGTTAGTACGACCAGTGGTGATTCAAACGTCTGGCCTTCCCATGTGTAGTAGAATGTCCCAGAAACGGTTACATCGCCTGTATTGGTTGCAGACATCGACCAATCAACGAATTCACCTGCTGCGACGGATGAACGATTCGCGAGCGCAAGTGGATCAACGAAAACGTCGGGGAGTTCAGGTAGTGTGAAGGTCGTCAGCAGGACATCGTTCTCGGTACTTTCTTGCGTGAACAAGCCCATTCCATATGGGTCGATGTTGACTGCAAGCGTGTATTGACCTGTTGGCAAACCGGCAATATCAGAACTTTGGATGGAGGTTGTCCACGCCTGTTGGCTGTATCCCGTTCCTGCCATCACCACATCGAAGGATTGCAGAGAGCGAAGAACAGAGGCACCTTCACGAATTTCCAAGCCCATTGGAACCGTTGTCTCACCCTCGCCAGCTTCTCGAGCGAGGACACCGGATACAGTCCACGGACCGATGAGAGAGCCTTGTGTTGCCGTTATCGTAACGTCACCTGAATGCGATAGATCCATTCGCGCATCAACAATCAAAGCAACCGTTGCTTCTTTTCCTTGTTCGGAAGATTCCATGATTTCGTCTTGTGCATCCGGTGTGAGGATGATGTCATAGGAACCTGTTGGAGGGGCAACAAACGTGGTGTTGACCCAAACTTCGGATCCTGCAGTAATTGCTTCAGTTGACAATTCGACATCGGTCATTGAACCAGGATAATTGATTCCGAGATGCGAGGTTGATGCATCCACGCTGCCAATGTTTCCTATTTTCGTGTTCAACTCAACCGTATCGCCTGCATGAATGCCTGTGGATGGATTCATCGATGTCTCGATAATGTACAGACTTGGTAGGCCTTCGACAACAAATGAGTGGTAGAATTCGTGCGTAGGTCCATTGTTGTAGGAATAACTCACCCAAAGCTTGTTCTCGCCTACAGCCAAACCATCCCATGTTGCCGATACGGTTGCGAAATCATTTGCTTGAATGTTCACTGTTGACGTCAAGAGACGCGTGCTCGGCGAAATCGCATTCGCGTAAAACGAGTATTCGACATTCGCTGCAAGTTGAGCGTTGTTGTTTTGTAGCGTCAACGAACCCGTGATTGAACCGCCTTCAGTGGGACTTGCAGGGAGAATGCTCAGCGTTTGTTCCGAAGCCTCCACTCCGTTGCTATCGTACGAACTTGCTGGGACAACTGCTAGAGATGTCAGCATCAGGAGAACACAACAGATTGCATATGCGCCTCTCGCCATGATAATTCGACGACATGCAAAGCACTTGAACCCATCTGGTCAATACCCCAACAAGACCCTACATATTCTCATGGTAGAAGGGGAGAATTGAAGGGTGGTCGCATGTCTAGGCAAAGCATGGGAGGGAGAGTTGTTGCCATCGGTCTCGTCTCCTTTCTGCTTCTTTCTATGCTCTCGGTTTCACCACCGATTGCAACACACCTCGAAGAACGCGTAGAGGCATCCAACACTTCGGGCGTGAGCATCGTTTTCTCAAACGGCCCTGCTGAAGACGAATCCGTGACCGGCTTGAAAACCGTCACGTTTGCACTGTCCGGCTCGGGGACGATTGATTCGATCCTTGTTGAAATCGCTGAAGTTGGAAGCGCCTATGCAACGGTTACAAACCTCACAGGTACCCCTTGGTTGTTCAATCTCGATTCAACATCCTACACCAACGGAACCTACACGCTTCGTGCGACGGGATGGGATACCGATGTGAGTGATTTCACCATCAGCACGACCGATGAGTTCACCATCGACAATCACATTCCTGAAATCACAGCGTTCACTGTCCTCTCTCCCGATGTTGGAAGTGGAGCAGCGAGTACCGATCGAGCTTGGTTCAATGTGAGTGAAACGGGAACCCTTGAATTCCGCTACGGTATTTCCGATGACGATTTTGACCGAGCTACACTCCAGAATGTTCCTGGCCCTGGTTCACCTTCAGCCGACGGTCCAACGTCGCTTGCGTATGGTTGGGATTGGAGCAGTGGTTCGTTTTCGGAAGGTACATGGAATCCTCGTCTTACGGTCTTCGATGATTCTGGACTCAGCAGCTCTGAGACCATCTTCATCGGAATTGACCGAACTGGTCCAACCATGAGCAGTGTTTCCGTTGGCAATGGAAACACATGGCAATCCACGACCTCGATCAGTATCAGTGGCATTCTTGATGCTGCCAACGATGGTTCAGGAAGCGGTGTTGACTTCGTTGAATTGCAAATTGATGGTGGAACGTGGACTTCTCTTACCTCAAACACACATACCATCGAATTGAGCGAAGGTAATCACAGCCTGTCGTGGCGAGCCACAGACCGCGTTGGAAACACGGGCAACACTGTCTCGGATACCATTCGTATCGATACATCAATGCCTGAACTCGTTGGTTGGACAGTCGACCCACTGACAACCGATTTGATTGGTATAGCAAACATCTCCTTCTCGACCTACGATCTTCTCTCAGGTGTTGATGAGAGCACTGTTTCATTGCAATACGGATTTGACTCCAACGGTGTTGGTCAAACTCCTGATCTATCAGGACAGTGGCTCGAACTTCCAGGTTCGGGATTGGACCGTGGATTGGCTTTGGCCAACTGGGCAACAAAATCTCGTCAATACCTCATGCTTCGTGCAACGGTTGCCGATGAGGCTGGAAACACCGAAACAACGGAACCTCAAGCCTTCCAAGTCATGCCAGGACTTGATCTGTCATGGAATGCAACCGCTACAGACGTTGATCGATTGGTTGTACGTCCTGGTGAAACGTTTGGAAACATCACCATCACTGGTGAATTACGTTCAAATCAAATCTACGCTGGAGCGGTTGTCATCAGTCTTGAAGCTGCCCCTGCTGACCGTAGTGCGACAACGGACTGGACGGTCATGAATGTTGTAACGCTCCCTGCAGGGTCGCTTGGCGATGGTGTTGAAACCATTGAATGGACCTACACAGTTCCAAACAGTGGTCAGTACGACTTGCGCCTTCGCATCGATCCGACCAATGTCATTGATGAGAACAGTGAGATCAACAACGATCACTACATGGTCGTCACCGGCGCTGATATCTCGAGCCCTGGCTTGGTTCCGTCCTTCGCTCCAACCATCACAGCTCTCATCTGTGTCGGCTTTGTTGTTGCAATGCTTCAACAACGAGATTGAAAAAGAGTGGCAGTAGGCGTTGATACATGCGACAAGGACTGCCACGTATTCCGAAGGACAGAATCGCTGTCCTCATCGGTTCGAAAGGGACGACTGCAAAGGCACTTCGTGAAGCGTCAGGAGCGCAAGAGTTTCACATCGATTCTGAATCAGGCGATGTTGAGGTTGTTTGGGGAGAACCTGGATCCTATGACCCAATCAAGGCGATGAAATTCCCAGATGTTATCAAAGCGATAGGACGAGGTATGGCTCCAAAAGCAGCGATTCGTTTGCTAGAAGATAACAACTTCTTCGAAATGGTCGATTTGAAAGATTTCGTTGGAAAGCGTTCACAGCAACAACGACGCATTCGTGCCCGAATCATTGGAAGCCAGGGTAAGATCCGAAGACTGATCGAGAACCTCACAGATGTTGAAATCACGATTTACAAGTCGACCGTTGTTCTTGTTGGCGATGCTGACGGTCTTTCTCTTGCCCGTCAGGCTGTTGAAATGATTGCAGGCGGTTCTGAACATGGAAGTGTTCTATCGTTCCTTGAACGAAGCCGTAAGCGCATGAAGATGGACAACCGTTCGCTCGAGTACATCGAGACCCGTCAAGACGAGCGGCGGTCAGACGGATTCGATGGACTTGTTCCTGGACTGGCCGACATCTCCGAGCGTCGTGGGCGACGTTTACGTGCTAGCCAAATCGATCCTGAAGATGATGAAGCCGTTGATGCAATGATGGAGATGGCTGATGACGAGTCCATTACGTGGGAAGAAGAGTGAATTATTCTTCCTCAGTTCGCTCAACAACGTGTGAAAGATCCATTTCGAGAACGTCGTACATTGCATCTGCCAATTCGACATCAAGTCCATTCTTGTTGGCCCATTCAACGAGACGTGTCACATCTCGGACCAAGAATTCTTTCGCCTTCGGATGATGTTGTACAACACCTTGGCCAACATCGATGACGATTGGTGCGTTACCGTGCCAAAGAATGTTGAACGGTGAGAAATCACCGTGCACAAGTTCTGCTTTTTGCCATGAAACAGCAAGGAACTCAAGCATTTCATCGTAAACAGCTTCTGGATGTTCGATTTTGACATCTCGTAACTTTGGAGAAGGTTGAGATTCGGTTCCTAAGTAGTCCATAACGAGGACGTTCTTCTGGATAGCAATCGGTTGTGGTACAGGAAGACCCCAACGGTAGAGTCGCATCAAATTGCGGTGTTCTTTACGCACCCAAATGTCGACAAGGTCGCGATGTCGTCGTCGAAGTCCACCGAACCGTGGGTCGCCCTCGATGTACTGCATCAAATTCTTGAAGACTGCATTGGATGTGTGAAAAATTTTGACGGCCACACTCTTTCCTTGTTGATCGGTTCCATGGAACACGTGGGCCTCCTTTCCACGAGCGACTGGAAAGTCGAGTGTATCCAAGACACCTGCATTCATCAATTTGTACAGGGACATCAGGGTAAGGCGATCAAAGACTTGGTCAAACACTCGACGATCGACCCAATCGTAGGTTCCACTGCCCATCGCCCCTTGTATGCGTTTCTCGATTTTCTGGAACATACGCTTGTTCTTGTCGTCCTTCATCCAATTGTATTGGCTATCCTTCTTGGCCAACTCAGACACGAACTTCGAGGTATGTTCCTCATTGTAATCATGATCTGCTTGTTCTTCAGCAGAACGTTGACGTCGGTTTCGTTTACGACGAGTTTGTTTGCGTTGACGGGTGCGTTCCGTTAACTCATCCCAATCATCACCAGAACGTGCCATACGAACACTCCTCAATCGGTCGTTGGGGTTCGTTCAACTTCAATCCTTTGCAACATCAAGCAAACAAAGCATCGATATCGTCGTCATCGTCGTCGTCATCGTCGAGAGGTTCAGGCTCTGGCATTTCTTCAACAACGGGTTGCTCTTCGACGACCTCTGGTTCATCATCGGAACCAAACATATCGTCAACATCATCATCCTCATCATCGGAACCAAACATGTCATCGACATCGTCATCATCATCATCCGAGCCGAACATGTCGTCAACATCGTCATCGTCTGCAGCCTCTGCTTCTTCTGGAGCATCGGATGAACCAAACAAGTCATCACCAATATCATCATCATCGATGCGTGAATTCATTCCAAACATATCAACAACTTCTGGAAGAACTTGCTTCCTTGAGAGATACATGGCTTGTGTCTTGGTGTAGCGATGCTTGACATCCGCTTTCGAATCTTGGAAATCCCAGGGCCAAACGATGATCAAATCGCCTTCACGAACCCATTGTCGACGTCGCATCTTTCCAGGAATGCGAGCCATTCGGGTTTCGCCGTCGGCACCGAGACCAGTGACACGTCGCCCACCGAGGAGATCTTCAGCGAGAGCAAACATTTCGCCCTTGTATCCGAGTTCTCCGCGTTTTTTCCCGTCATTGGGAAGTTTGACCCGGATTTTTCCTGGTGAGCCTTCAGGATTTTCCAAGCGAGCGAGTTCTTCCTCGTCCACTTTTTCCTCATGACGTCGTCCCATAGGGTCTCACCATGTGGTTCGAGAGGTCGACCCCTCTTGAAGTCGCCCCTCTTCAGCGGAGTGATTCAGCAGCATCTCGACAGAGGTCGATGAGCTCGCCACCAACCAATCCGAACGCAACGGTTCCAATCGCACAGAGAGCGATAGCAATACGGATGGATGCACCGGATGCGAGAGGTCCCTTACGACCTTCTTCAGGCTCGTGGAAGTACATCACAACACCGATTCGCAGGTAGTAGAACATGGAGATGGCGCTGTTGATAACCATCAACAAGGCGAGCCACCAAACCCAGTGAGCATCACCAATGGAAGACAGAGAACCTGTACCGGTTGCAACTTCGACGATTCCCATGATGACGAGCAACTTGGACAAGAATCCAGCCATTGGTGGGACACCTGCAAGCGAGATCATGAACAAGAACATGGCGACAGCGAGAAGTGGTTCTCGCTTGCCCAATCCTGCAAGTGACGAGAGACGTGATGCTCCGCCTTCCATTTCGAGGACACCAAGTACAAGGAACGCTCCAAGCTTGAAGAAGACGAGAACGAACATGTGGAAGAGAAGTGCAGCGACAACAACATCCATTGCAACACCGGCATTGTCAACCAGTCCCCAGTTCCAAGCACCGATGGCGGTCAGTGCTGCCAACATGTAACCTGCATGAGCAACCGAGGAGTAGGCGAGCATACGCTTCGGATTCTCGCTACCGAGGGCAGCAATGTTGCCCCAGGTCATGGTCACGGCGGCAAGTACGCCGAGCAGGCCAATCCAAATGGCTGACCCATCAGCAGTTGCTTCAGGTACCGTAATGATCAAGAGAACACGCATCAGACCAAGCATTCCCATGGCCTTGCTTGCGGTTGCGAGAACACCAGCGACTGGACTGTTTGCACCAGAGTATGCATCAGGAGCAGCGAAGTGGAACGGTGCAGCGCTGATCTTGAAGGCAAATCCAACGAGAACAAATCCGAGTGCCATCATGCTGAGCGATGTTGCGCCTTGCGCTTCCCAGTGAGCAGCCAGTTCATGGAACTGAAGTGATCCTGCCCAGAGGTAGAGCATGCTCAATCCATACAAACCAACCGCGGAAGCGACAGAACCGACGATGAAGTACTTGGCACCACCTTCTGAACCTGCTCGTGATTCCTTATGGAAGGCAACGAGAATGTAGGTTGAGAACGAAGCTAGTTCCAATCCAACGAACAAGACAAACATGTCTTGAGCAAGGGCAACTACGCTCATTCCGAGCGCTGAAGTCAACATCAAGATGTAGAAATCCGCTTGTCGACGGTTGTTGAACAACACATCGATGTCATCGCTCTTTTGTGAGCCAATTGGTAATCGGTCCAAAGATGCAATGGCTGCAAGGAGCAGTGCTGCGAAAAAGATGGCTTCGAAAATACGTGAGAACATGTTCACCTTGAAGATGAAGACGCCACCTGCCATGATGTCCTGTCCATCTGCTGGAGTAGCATCAAGAAGATACCAGATGACTTGGAACAATGCTAAGGCCATTGTCAGTACTGCAAGGAGACCAGGAAGTCGTGGTGATGCAACAGCCTTGAATCGTGTACCACCAAGGAACCAAGGCAATCGGATGGGTGTTCCTGGGATACGGAAGGTACCGTTTCCAAGGTTTGGAACGACCATGATGAGAAGCAGTCCGACAAACACGGTGAATTCAGGACCGAGTGTTTCAATCATGTCCGTATCAAATTCATTTCCAGTTGACATATCAGGCACCTCCCAAACCAAGGAACGCCATGGCGCTTCGAGTCCACATGTCCATCATGTCGAGGAAAATCCATGGCATGATACCAAAGAGGATGGTAAAGGCTGCAAGGAGAAGCATAGCGATCTTCTCAGAGTTATCGATGTCTGGCACCGGTTCGCCATGGAGGCTTTCTGGAGGTTGTGTTGCTTCGCCACCTTCGAAGATGGTTCGCTGCATGGACCAAAGATAGTATGCAGCTGTGATAGCAAGGACAAGACCTGGGAAGATGATCCACCATCCATAGGCGTACCAATAAGCAACCATCAGCATCAATTCAGCAACGAATCCTGCAAGCAATGGAAGACCGAGTGAAGCCATCCAACCAAACATCATGCTTGTCGCAAGCCATGGTGAATGCTTGGCCATACCTCGCATAGCTCCAATCTCCATGCTGTGGTAGTGATGCTTGAAGGCACCACAAACGGCGAAGAGCATTGGGCTGATGATTCCGTGAGCGAACATCATGAAGAGCGCTGCAGCCCAACCCAGGGGTTGCATGCTTGCAATACCCAACAGGATAACACCCATGTGCGATACGGAGGAATACGCAACCATCTTCTTGAGGTTGGTTTGTCCAAGACAAACGATGGCTCCCCAAACCAGTGAAACCAAACCGATCATCATGATGATGAATTGGAATTCCTCCAATGCATGCGGGAACAGAGAGATTGGTAGACGGAACATACCGTAGGCACCCATCTTCAACATGACACCTGCCAGCATCATTGAACCGCCGGTTGGTGCCTGAACGTGTGCATCAGGAAGCCACGGATGGAACGGTGCTGCTGGGAGCTTGACGAGGAACCCAAGCATGAGCATGATGAAGAGGACTTTCTGAACTTCGAGACCAAGCCAGACACCGCTTGCGTTTGCACCACTCGCTTGTACGACCATTTCTTGCATGCTGAAGGTCTGTGTATCCATCAAGAAGTACATCGTGAGCAAACCGAGAAGCATGATGACGGATGCTGTAAAGGTGTAGATGAAGAACTTCTGAGCGGCGTACTTTCGGTCCTTTCCACCCCACTTGAGAATCATGAAGAACATCGGAATGAGTGTCAGTTCCCAGAAGACGTAGAACATGAACATGTCAAGAGCGACGAAGACACCGATCAGTGCCCCACCGAGCATGAGCATGAGTGGGAAGTAGGTTGCACCTGCTTTCTCGTTCCATGTTGCAATGATGGTGATTGGCATCAACAGCGTTGTCAGCCAGACCATTGGGAAGGAGAGTCCGTCAACACCGACTGTCCATGTGATACCGAGTTGTTCAATCCAAACATAGGACTCTTGGAATTCAAACGTGTTGAAGGCGATGCCGCTCCCTCCATCATCACCAATTTGTCCCAAAAACATCAACGTGGCAACAGCAAACATTGCCAAGGAGATGATGAAAGCAGCCATTCGAACAGGAGCGTCAAACTTTGCACGCGCTGCTGGGTTGAGACGCGAAGTCAGGATCAACAGGAAGATGCTCGCAAGAATCGGTAGGATGACCATCATTGAGAGGTAATCAACGTTCAAATCATCACCTCCAAGAGCAAGTAGATGACAAGGACACCCAAGGCCGCCATCATGATGTAGTCACGAGCCGATCCTGTCGTTAAACGACGAACTTGGGTCGAGAGTTTCTGAGATGTCGATTCAATCGTCTTGATGGTTCCATCAACGACGTTACGATCAAATGCTGCGCTTATGTTGGCAAAGCCAGCTACAAGTTTGAGCATGGCTGCATCGTACCACTTATCGAAATACAAACGTTCCTTCAACGCATTGGAAAGACCCGAATTGGCCCATGCACTGTTGTCGAATCCACGCTTTGCGTTGACTCGAGAAGAGAGGTTGATGATTGGTTGCATCCACGGTTTGGCCTTCTCGCCATCTTCAAGCGAGCCACCGTAGAGTGCCATAGCCATTCCTGGACCAACAATGGCACCAATGAAGATGGCCACGTAGGTCAGAACAAAGAAGAATGGATCGGAGTTGACAAAGACGTGCTCAAACTCGTAGATGAGACCCTTGAGCATTCCCTTCTTGCTAAAGAAAGCGTAACCACCATCTGGCTCGCCAGCCCAGTGCGTGAACATCATTCCAGCAAGAATGACGCTTGAAAGCGATACGAATGTGAGGGTTACCAGTGGAATCGGAATCCATGGTGTGTGTTCGTGAACAGTTG
>JAAXIR010000146.1 GCA_012270265.1 Candidatus Poseidoniales archaeon | reverse complement strand
GGCCATCGTAGAACAAACCGTATCCCAAGGACGAGATACTGCGGACGGTGTTTTCAGGGATCAATGCAACTGCACTACCTGAACGACCCCACGACTCAAGTTGATCACGATCGTTGTAGTAGTTGCCATCTTGACATCGCATGAAGAAATGGGTTTGATTCATCTCAAGACCACGAGCTTGCTGATTGGTAACGCCACATTGCCAAATCGAGGATGAAGATGTTTGGAAGGTGAAATATTGGTCACCACGTTCAAAATCGCCAGTAGCACTCACAGTGTAGGATTGAATTCGTCTGTTCTGATTGTGAAGAATCCAAATGGTATCCTCAACTGGGTCATAGGTAATTCCCGTGTAATCACCGTTGCCTTGTGGCTGGAACGAATCGATGCAAACCCATTCGTTCTCATTCGATATGTCGAATTCAAGAACACGATGATACAGCGTATTCGCAGTTGACGTGTAGAAGTACTTGTAGCCGGAAAGGATGGCGTACAAGCGCTCATCATCCGTCACAACCCAATCACGGAATCCCCATTGGCCATAATAGGAAGAGGAATGCTTGTTCGGAAGCGTACAACCGTTTTGATCGAGCGTAATGATGCTTTCACGAGTGCCGTTGTTCGGGTACAAGCGGTGTACGATGTTGTGGAAACTTGTCGAGGACCAGGTCGAGAGATACAACCAGTCGTGATGTCGGAGAACCGCCCCTTGTCCTTGTGCGTTGAGGGAGTTCGGACTGAGTTTCAGTTGTTGAGAGAACAGTGCATCCGTTGAATTGGACGTGTGAGGTTGGCGGACAGCGTAGGTGCCATTGTCAAGCCATGCCGTACTGGATGGATTGATGTCCTCATCCATGCCATGAGCATTGAAGGCATGACTTGAGTTTGCCATTGCAAGCGTCAGGTCTGCACTTTTGTTGTCGGTATTGGATGCCTCTCCAGCAACCCAATGATCCCGCGTTGTCGTTGGAATTGAAGACCATCCGGTCGCCGATGCACCGGACAGGGTCATCTGAACATCCGTTACTTGAGCGCCTTTTGGTAGAGCAATCTTTGCTCCAGTATCAGCATTACCACCTTGATAGAGTGCAATATACTCTGTCGTACCATCGCTGAATTCATAGGTATGACGAGCCACTTCTGCAGCCTCTGCTTGCTCAATCCACAACTCTCCAAATGGAGAAAAACTCATTCCAAGGAACAGTGCGAGGAGCACGACAGCAATGGAACGTTGAGAGACAGCGTTTACACTCATGTTCCTATCCAGCGCTTGAAGGATTATCAAGCGTTTGCTTAACGGTCACTACGTGGTTTGACGTGAATCGTACCGGATTGGAGAAGTTTCACCCCGACTTCCGTCCTGTTCATCATCGTTCACTTCGAACCAATCAACCATCCAATCGCCGTCCGTATCCCAATTGGTAGGATCGGTTCCTTCAGCGACGTGATCGTCGTTGTAATCCAAGAGATACCATCCGTACTCGTGCTCGCCAACAGCACGCACTGGAGCGGTATTTGGAGCGCCCGTGTAGTAAATCTCCCAAGGATCGGTAAGATTACCACCGCAAAGAATGTCATGGTTCGATGCATCCTGAACCAAGAAATCGACGTCGTTGTCGTTAACGATGTAGGCATAACGGAAATCGGAGCTTTGTGATTTGTCCATCTTGAGGTAGTTCCTGACACCTTCATCCCATTGGCCCAAACCGAGCAGAAGCGCACGTAGTTGCCATCCCTCCTGAATGACCTCTCCCTCGAAGGTCAAGCCAGAGAGGCGCACTGCATTCGGACTCGAGAGTTGTTCACTGGTGATGGCAAAATATTCCTGGAAATTTGTATACGGTTCATAGACACAACCGACGCCAGAACAATCCCAGTTTCCGTCTTGATCTGCATCTTCGTTGGCATCGATTGCATCTCGGGGATCCATGGTGAACCACGTGTACGAGAGGTCAGGACGACCAAGAATTCCAGCATCCAATGACAACGGCAGGCACGAATTCGTCGACGTATCACAAGGTCCGCCAGTTCCAGGATCAATCCAGTCAACTCGAATCTGTAAGAACGATGAATAATTGTCGTTGGATTCGTTCCAAGCCTTGGCATACTCGTACCAATCGGGAATCATGTCTCCATCCGTGTCGTTGTCCATTGGGTTCGTACCATACTTGAACACTTCACGTCCATCCGTGAGATTGAAATCTTGGTAGTGTGCGGTAACCATGCCGTTCATCGTTTCTGTGATGAACGATTCAGAGTCACTATCACTATCGTTGGAATCTGGGCGCGTGTCGTTGTCGTATTCCATCCAGTTGGTGAACGGCAGGTCACCGATACCGGGCTGTACCACTTGCGTGGATGGAGTGAAGATACGATCGGACCATTCACCTTGTGGCGCAGGAACATCGAACGCAGTTCTGTCATACCAACCATCTGAATCACCATCGTAGTTCACATCCCACGGATTCAATGGGTTCGCAGCCCAGTGGTTTTCTGTTGTTGGATTGTCCATTCCATACAAAGCATAGCAATATTCCCAACCATCCGGAATTCCATCGGAATCAGAATCAGGATGCGTTGGATCGGACACACCAACAAGGGTTCGATTGAAGTTGTTTTCATTAAAGGAATTGATGGTGTTCATTCGGCTCACAGACTCAGGTCCTTTGGCCATGAAGTCATCGATCAATGCTTGGCGAGCTTGCAAGACGGTCCTCCCTGTTTCTTCCATGTAGGCATTCATGGCGTCCTCGCCAAAGTCCACGATACCAACAGAGGCAGGTACTGAGGTTCTGTTCAGATACTTGCCCCAAGTTCGTGCTTCCCATTCACGCAGGTTGGAGTAACGCTCGTCCAAATCGATGGTTCCGTCTCGGTTGCAATCGTAACTGTCGCCATCTGAATCAAGATTGACGTCCGTCTCAATCAGTGGGTTCAATCCCCATCGGTTCGCGTTCAAATCCCAAGAAGTAAACCAATATTCGAACCCATCGTACATACCATCATCATCGGTATCCGGGTTGGTAGGGTCCGTCATTCCAAGGAGGAGCGAAATGAACACATTTGGAGGTTCACCGGATTGCCAAGCGTTGAAATCGTCCAACAATCGCTTTCCACGGGAATCCTTTGAAATGAGAATTTGGAAGACACGCTGCGCCTTTTTCGTAGGCTGTTGTACGTCTCCATCCTCATGCAGCAATGGAGCATCTGCCGGTGCATCAATTCCGTTTTCAGGGTTGGAGGTTGCTAGAGCAAATTCTTGCAAATCAACCAGTCCGTCGTTGTCACTGTCGAAGGTACCGTCACCTGCAACGACTGGATTCAATGTCCAGGTTTGAGCAGAAATGTTCCATGCTGTGAACAGCAACTCAAGGCCATCAATGATGCCGTCTCCGTCCGTATCAACGTTGTTCGGATCGCCTGTTGGACC
>JAAXIR010000168.1:3229-3486 GCA_012270265.1 Candidatus Poseidoniales archaeon | reverse complement strand
GAGGCTCGTTGGGCCCTTGTAGGTCGTTTCCTTCAGGATACAAATCAAGATGATGCACACAGAACAAGAATGGGTCAAGCGTGTTTCGTACAAATCCCATTGGCCGGTTCGAGATGACGGACTTGCTCATAGTTCAACCAAATCCGAGATGTTCATTAATCGTTGTATGAAATTTCAAAATGAACCTTTGAATAGGTCAATTCAACAAATCAAACTATGGAGCATGATGAAGTCTACCAACTCATAACTTACATACA
>JAAXIR010000168.1:0-3219 GCA_012270265.1 Candidatus Poseidoniales archaeon | reverse complement strand
GTCACAGCTATGGCAACTGTCGTTTGCGAATTGCACAACGCCTTCGACCATTACCATTGGACTGGATTCTACCTACCAACGGAACCAAATGTACTGAAGATCGGTCCATATCAAGGGGGTCACGGATGCCTTGTAATTCCGTTCGACAAAGGAATTTGTGGAGCTGCTGCACGTACTGGTGAGACACAAGATGTTCCTGATGTTCATGCGCGACCTGAGCACATTGCTTGCAGCTCAAGTACGAACAGCGAGGTTGTTGTTCCAGTCAAGAACTCGAGTGGTGACGTTGTTGCTGTTCTTGATCTTGATTCCGATGGGTTCGCCGCATTTACACCAAACGACATTGACCTAGCCGAACGAGTGTGTACGTGGCTTGGAGAAGTTTACCATTGATTTCGATTCACGGCGTTGAGCAAGTTCTTTTGTAGTATACGCATCAATTTGCAGATATGAACAGCGGTGAATTAAAGTCCAACAACGCTGGATTTTTCCAATCACCTAAACTCATCAGTCTGGTTTTGCTCGTTGTTTTCGTTGTGGGATTGAGTGCTGGAGCCGTACTTTCTGGAAGCGACTTCATATCGAACTCAGGTGACACTGAATTCAGTATATCTGTCGATAATGAGATTGGTACAAACAAATTCATCCTCATCGAAGTTGATGAAGGTGATAACGACGAAGAAGTTGTCACCGAGCACATACTCCTGGAATTTGCGTTTGAGGCATCAGACCGAGGAGGATTGATTACATGGGATTTCAGCGATGGATTCACCGCCACAGGAAACGAAGCAACCCACAGCTTCGAGAAGCCTGGTATCTATGTCATTGAAGCCACAGAATCCCTGGACGGGAAAGTGAGCACAGCAGCAATCACAGTCACCGTCCATCTCGACTCTGAAGCAGAAGTCGACAACATGGAATGTGTATGTGCTCCAACCGCCAAAGACACGATTATTCCACTTTCAGAACATGAGGGCACCTCAACCATTGAGGGATACGTTCAGGTTGAACACGATGGGAGCAGCGAATCCTGTTCGCTACGCAATCCCCTGCAGGAATGTCACGTTCGTGTCATCATGCAACGCTTGTCGAACGGTGAAGTCGTTGAACAGTCCATCCTGTTCGATGACACCTTCAGAAGCAATGAACAGGTTGTTGATTTCCTCTTCGAGGACGTTGAACTCCAGCAAGGTGAGCGCTTACAACTGCGACTTGAAACCGATCAAGTCCGAGATTGGCACAAACCAACTGCTGCATGGTTTACCAATGCCCCATCCATAGAATGAATCGATATCGGCAACACAATTAATTGACCACTCCAACAGCAACGAACATGGACAAAGGTCGATTTCTTGCCTTGTTTCTCGTTGCAATAATGATACCTCTCTCAGGCTGCATAAGCGATGGTGTTGACGGAGAACAAGGAGAACAAGGTCCACAAGGCCTTCCTGGAACGAACGGAACGGATGGTATCGATGGAATCGATGGTAGCCATGGAGTCAATGGTACTGATGGTCAAAACGGAAACGATGGACAAGATGGAATCGATGGCAAGAATGCCATGATTTCGACCTTTGATGTATTGCCAGGTATCCATTGTGAAAACGGTGGAATCGGCCTACTTATCGGTATCGATGAAAATGGGAACGGTATGCTCACCTCCAACGAGGTTCAGGAAACGACATTTGTCTGCAATGGTGTCGATGGATCTCACGATGCAACATCAGGGAACTCATCATCAGGCCTCTTAAGCGCAGTTGCCACACTAGGGCATTCTGATGGTTGCCCAGCTGGTGGTAAAGTGATGATGTTTGGTCTCGACAATGGAGACAATGATGGTACAGCGAACAACGGTGTGCTTGAGTCAGGTGAAATCGACGAACAGACAACGTACTGCAGCACACAACGCATCTCAAGAGTCACGGACATTGCGCCTGGTGCCTTGTTTTCAAATCCAGGTGGGGACGGCATGCAGATTGTTGTCGGAGATACATTGTACTTCAGCGCAAATGATGGTATACATGGCGCTGAGTTGTGGGCCTACGATATGACCACAGACTCCACACGGATCGTTGCAGATATCAATCCGGGTCAGAATGCGAGTTTTCCTGGCTATTGGCTGGTCCTCGTGCATGAGGATGTCATCTATTTTGATGCTGCAGACCCATCTCATGGGCGTGAATTGTGGGCGCACAATACCGTGAATGGTTCAACATGGCTGGTTGCCAATCTCAATGATGATGAATTTTCAAGTAATCCTGGCGATGATATTGAAATCGTCTACGGTGACACTCTCTATTTCTCAGCATTCTCGTTTCAATATGGAACGGAATTGTGGGCCCATCATCCAGCGAACAACTCAACATGGTTGGTTGAAGACATTCATCACGGAAGTTCATCCAATCCAGGATGGCTCATGCACTTTGTCTACAATGATGTCCTCTACTTTACGGCTCGTGACATGATGAATGTTCATGACTTGTGGGCGCACAATCAGACCAGCGGATCGACGTGGAAGGTTGCATCGTTTGGTATGGCTCCATGGACACATCCAGGAGAGAACTTCGAATTTTTGATTGGAGATGTGCTCTATTTTGATGCAGACAATGAGATCAATGGTCGCGAATTGATGGCATACAACCTGAAAACGGACACACATTGGGTGGTTACAGATATCGTACCAGGAATGACTTCATCAAATCCAGGCGCAAACATGTCAATCCTTGTTGATGATACCATCTATTTTGATACCGATGAGCAAGCCCTGTACGCCCATTCAACAACAAATCACACCACATGGATGGCACATCAATTCACAAATGCTGCACCTCAAGACTCCGTGAAACCTGTCGCAATTGGAAGTGAATTCTTCTACAAAATTGAGGAAGAAGGATCACATCTCGAACTATGGGCATACAACACCAAAAATCATTCCTCATGGATGATTAAGCGCTTCATCCCTCCAACCTCAACAGGTACACTTGACATCGGTATCATTGAAAACGTGAATGGCATCCTTTATGTTGATGCTACAACAGGGGAGTATGGTCGTGAATTATGGGCATACAACCCAATGGATCAATCGATATGGCAAGTAGCCAACATCAACAAAGCCAATGCGGGAACAGACGGCCCTGACGGCAATTCCATGCCTGGATTCTCACTCTCACTTGTTCACAATGGATATTACTTCTTCAGTGCAACCGACGGAGCATATGG
>JAAXIR010000075.1 GCA_012270265.1 Candidatus Poseidoniales archaeon | reverse complement strand
GCCAAAAGTGGCTTTGAAAACCAGCGAAACAGCCTGCCCATGGACCATGCTCGAACCGATATCCTTCAATCCTTGCGTCTCTTCGCCGTGTCGTGGAGGAGAATTCAGCAAGATGGCTTGCCGTTCGTGAAGCGTGCAGACGCATCCTTACAGAGGAGGGTTTGATTCTAAACATCCCCCATGCTCATGTGGCATCTTGGCATCGTTTGATTCTCAATATGGCAGATTCAATGCCACAACGATTGGAATTTCCTGAGATTTCCACTGGACCGTTTTCTGTAGTCAGAAACGGCAAAAATCTATTTGATTTTCAACTGGATGTTCCAAGCGATGAAACCGCTTTGTGGCTACCGTTTGATGTACAAGAATTGATGACTGATTTCATCCAGATGAGTTCTGAATTGTTGCTTGCGGGCTATCCAGGTTGCAGTGGTTGTGGATATCGCGATGATGAAGAAAAATGGGATGAATCTACACATCGCAAACGAATAAAAAATTCCGGATAAATTCACCCGATAACATAAGTTATCTGTTTGTATTTCAAGTCTGGCGCGCCTTCAAGTACAGTCGACAAACGCATTGAAAACATGAGCATCGTTGTCCTCGCCGAGAAACCAAGTGTGGCCGAAGATATTGCAAAGATGCTCAACATAAACAAAAAGGAAACAACACATTGGTCTGGCAACGACATTGTTGTGACATGGGCCGTAGGTCACATGTTGGAGCTCAAATACATCGATGATTACAACCCGGAGTTCAAAAATTGGAGAAAAACTGCAGCTGATTTACCATTCATTCCCGATGAATTTGAATTCAAACCAAAATCGGGATCGACACGTAAGCAACTTACAGCAGTCAAGAAATTGATGAGCGATAAAGCGGTTACAGAAATTGTCAACGCTTGTGATGCTGCACGTGAAGGAGAACTTATCTTCCAAACGATCTACAGACACTCAAAGTCCAAATCTCCAGTGTCACGAATGTGGCTCCAATCCATGACCAAGGAAGCGATACAGCGTGCTTGGGATGAGCGCAAATCTGCATCAGAGTACCAGAATCTTGCTGACGCAGCTTACAGCCGCAGTTACGCCGCCTGGCTGATCGGGATGAACGGTTCACGTATTGCTGCGGTAGTTCTTCCAAAGACACGGCCCGACAGTATCTCCCGAGGTCGTGTACAAACAGCAACACTCGCAATCCTTGTCGATCACGAAATCGAGATTCTGAAACACATCGCTACACCGTTTTGGACCCTCAATGCTCAGTTTGAAGGGAGTGATAGTTCGTGGAACGGCCGTTGGGAAGGAGGGGCCGCAACAGAGGATACCAAACCGCATTGGATTCTTACCCCTGAAGACAAGGAACGAATCCAAGCGCTCATCGATTCAGGTGAACAAGCCAATGTCACGCAAAAAGTGACAACAAGCAAAGAGCGACCACCGTTGAACTTTGATTTGACCACGCTACAGAGACAGGCAAACTCAATGTTTTCTTGGCCGGCGAAGAGAACGCTCAATGTTGCTCAAGCGTTGTATGAGCGCCATAAATTAACGACCTATCCACGTACTGATTCTCGCTTCCTACCAACCGACATGAAAGAAACCATTGACACGACGTTATCCAACCTTGGTCAATTAGATGACATGTCAGGCTTCATTGATACTTTAACAAAAAACGGCATGCGGAATGTTGCACGTAATTTTAATGATGCAAAAGTCAGCGATCACTTCGCCATCATACCAACTGGAAAATTGCCGACATCCGCTCTTTCCAAAGACGAACAACGACTCTACAACATGATTGTTCGGAACTTTATTGCTTCCTGGTATGGAGAAGCAGTCATCGAGAAGCAAAAAAGAACAGCAAATTTGGGAGGGGAGATTTTCAACAAAGAAGCCCAACAATATACCACACTAGGCTGGAGAGAGGTTGTAACAAAGAATCTCAGTCATCCAGAAGGTTGGGGCTCGTATTCAACGGAGAGTCCACTTGCTTCTGTTTCATCGCATGAATGGAATGAAGAAAAATCGAAGCCACCCACACGCATCAAGGAAGCACGTCTTCTATCACTCATGGAGAAAGCTGGAAAAGATATCGAGGATGAAGATCTTGCTGAAGCAATGGCCGGTAAAGGCCTTGGAACGCCAGCTACTCGAGCAGATACGATTGAGAAATTGCTTTCTCGAGGCTACATTTCACGCCAACAGTCTGGAGCGCTTAATGCAACACCTCACGGCATTCGAATCATCGAAATACTGCGTCGAATCCCGGTTGAATGGATTACATCTGCTGAACTTACTGGTGAAATGGAATCCGCATTAACAGCAGTTCAACGTGGAGAATTGGAAGCCTCAAAATACATGGAAAACATTGTCGAACAGACCACCGATTTGGTAACTCGAGTCAGAGACCATGATCGAAGTCAACTGTTTGTTCAAGATGAGTCAGTTGGCAACTGCCCTAAGTGTACATCCGCTATTATCGAAACAGCGCTATCCTATACCTGCGAAAAGAATGAAGGGAAGGAAAAAGGGTGTTCGTTTGTGTTCTGGAAGGATACCAGCGGACGCTGGTTTGATCGCTCTACTGCGAAACGTCTGCTTGAACAAAAGGAATTGACAGACTTGCATGGATTCTTTAACCGAAATGGGGAAGCGTACGAGACATCCGTTGTCATCTCCAATGAAGGGAAAGTAACATCCTCAAAATCGACTGGTAATCGCGCAAATTCCTCTGATGAGGCGATCTGTCCATGTCCGAAATGCGACGGTACAATCCGTGAAACCGATACGCACTATGCCTGCGATCAAGAAACGTGTAAATTCTCGGGTGTTGGGAAGGTCATTTGTAAGCGAGAAATCAACAGAGACGAGGCGAAATCAATCTTGGTGGATGGCAAATCCCCGCGCATTGAAGATTTTATCTCTCGTCGCGGTCGTCCGTGCCCAGCTTATCTCGTTCTTGAAGGCAACAAAGTTGGGTTCGAATTCCCTCCTCGTGAAGCCGCTGCTGATGCTCGTCGATTTGAGGTCACGCCCGGCGTTGTAGCGGTTTGTCCGAAGCATGGTGCAGAAATCTACGAAACTGAGACGCACTTCCGACCAAAAACAAGTGCAAGCGGTTGCAAGATCGACATACCCCGTGAAATCTCCAAGCGAGAAATCACTCGAGAAGAAGCCAAACAACTCATCGAAAAGGGAGAAATTGGCCCCTTCGATGATTTGATTGCAAAGAAATCAGGAAATCCATACACGGCAATTCTTTGGCTCAAAAAGAACGAACGTGTTGGATATCGTTTCGCAAAACGGTAGTCGCAGAAGAAACTTCTTGAAGTTCGGTCCACCGTATTCAGTACATGGACCATGACTACGACGTTGTCATTATCGGTGCTGGTCCAGTTGGGGGTTATACTGCACGTCTTTTGTGCGAACGTGGACTTTCTGTTTTGATGGTCGAAGAACACAATGAAGTTGGAAGGCCATTTCAATGCGCAGGACTCGTAACACCAAGTGCAATGGATGCTGTAGAAGCATACGATACGGTTGTT
>JAAXIR010000023.1 GCA_012270265.1 Candidatus Poseidoniales archaeon | reverse complement strand
CCATGGATTTCGTTCGAATCTGGGTCGATGTTCCAGAAGTCATCAATGGAGCACCTTTGGCAAATCAGGGACCAACATTCAGATTGATTGGCACCTCTGGGCTTGATGGCGTGAGTATTGCTTGGGACTTTACGCTCGAAGTGAGTTCATTCCGAAACGCAACCAGCGATGCGGTCCCATCCGATGTTGTTGTCGATCCAGACGGAAATACACGTGTCGATGTCACCGTTCGCAACACAGGAAACACACCAGATACCCTCGCCATGACATTGGGCAATCTCGCCGTCAACGGAGTTGCATCGACTGAAGCAGATTCGGATCGAATTACCAGTGAAGGTTGGACTGTGGCTTTGTTCAATGCCTTTGAAGATGTTTTTCTGATGCCAAATGAAACGCGTACCGTTGAAATTGGTGTACAGGCACCTGCAATCACATCGGGTACAATCTCCGTTGATCTCATCCTTCACCCAACAAACTTCCCGTTCCGAACTGTACGTGAGACGGCGATTGTCAATGTTTCATGGGACCGAGCGTTTGAGCACAGTCTCGTGCCAGTCGATTGCACGTACCTCCAACCAAATGCAACCTGTTCTGGATTCGTCAGCCTCGAAAATCTAGGAAATTTCAATGATGCTGTAACCATTGAACTCACTTCCTTACCATCGTTTGTTACGGATGTCTTCGTTGGGGATTCGACCCTCCAATTGCCACGTTATGGGCAAGGAACGTTCGAAGCAATTGAGTTCATGATCAACGAAAATGCGACAGCCTATCAGCAAGGCACGGTTGAATTCAATCTGAACCTTCTGAATGGTGAGATGTTCGCATCTTACAGCATTGATGTTGTCGTAGGGCCGAACGTAGCTTGGACGTTCTTGGATGGAGTCAGCGAAGTTGACTCAAGAGACGTGGTGAGTTTTGCTGTTCAACTTCGAAACGATGGTAACCTCGAAGATGGATTGATTGTTCAGTTACAATCCTCCCATTCAACCGACATGGGCTTCGCACCGCCTGAAGGTGCCATCATCGACAGTGATTCGACGCAACCTAGAACCTTCGAAATAGGAAACCTCCCTCGAGATTCCAATTTCACGTTGCGAGGTACTGCAAAGTTACCAACCGATCAAGCATCCAACGGAACCCTTGTGCTCGACATCGTTGTTCGATCTATTTTTGACCCAGAAACCGAATTTTCCTACACCATCGAGGAAGAATTCCTCGGAAAGCAGTGGCGAGAAGATGTGAAGAGCGACAGTTATTCATTTTCTGAATTCGTTGAGGACATCACCCTTCTTGCCAAAGGATGCTGGTTGGTGATTCGGAGTGTTCCCGTATCAGCAGTGATTCTCAACACACCCGTGCGTGATCGTATCCAACGCAATGAGCAAGACGATCTCTTGCGACAAATAAATGAAAAGCCCGAAGAAACAGAAGAAGATTGGATGGAAAAGTTCAGCAGACCTTCAAACCAACAGCCAGTGATTGCGGAAAGTCCACAAATGGATCCTGACAGTTTCAAAAGAGCGTTCCAGTCCCAATCGACTCCATCGGCACCAGCACTAGAACCAATGCCGGAACCACTGCGTTCAGCTGCAACCACCGTTCTTGACCATCATGACATTGCATCGCAACGTTCCACAATGGACCAAATCGCTTCTGACATCGTCCAACACGGTGTATCAAAACCACACATCGACAACAAGCACCTCGAACCTACAATTGCCATCAGCGAGCGTACAGTACGTCACGAAAACCCAGACCTTGCTCAAACATCTGAACCTTCCCCGAATGTACCTCTGCCGAAGACTGACCCTGTCGAAGATGATTTTGATTTGTGAGGGATTGGATGCGAATTGTGGGTGTTGATGAAGCAGGTCGAGGTCCCGTTCTGGGCCCACTTGTTGTCGGCATTCTCTCAATTCCAGAGGCCGATCAAGCCATGTTGGTGGAACAAGACATATCGGATTCAAAACACCATACGGCAAAAAAACGAGAGAGTCAATACGAGTGGATTCTTCAACGAGCAAAAGAACGTGATTGGTACGTTGACACCATCGTATGTCCACCAAACAAAATCGACAATGCCGTATACGGACAGGGTTTGAACCTGCTTGAGGTTGAGTTGTTCGCTTCGATTCTCAACCGTCACAATGAGAGCATGGCAGCACCTTGGACCATCACATTGGACGCATGTGATGTCAATGAAGAACGCTTCACAAATCGTATTTCTGAACGGCTGAATGAATGGCCTGTCCTCGACTCCACATTGCATTCAGAACACAAAGCAGATGCCAATCATCGAATTGTGGGTGGAGCATCGATTGTTGCAAAAGTCGTTCGTGATCGCATCATGGAAGCATTGCAAGAAGACCTAGGATTCAACATAGGAAGCGGCTACCCATCCGACCCAAACACCGTTGCTGCTTTGCCCAAACTCATTGGGCCAAAGGAAATTCATCCAGACTTGCGCTGGTCTTGGGCGACCGTTGAACGATATTGGGCAAAGCACTACGACACCCCACTCCCACGACGAGAGCCGACTGGAACGACCTTATTCTCAATGTAATTCCAAGCAACGAATTGATGAATTATCAGCCGCAGGGTTGTTCATGGCCTGGGCTCCTGATGAGGAAACGCAGCAATTGCTTTGGCACCTTGCTCTGCAAAATGCGTTTGAATACGAGGGGAAAGGCGCTGCCGGTTCTGTTATTGGACGTGTCATGAGCATGCGAACAGATCTGCGACAATATGGCGGTCAAATCAGTCCCATGGTAGCCCAATCCGTTCAGAAAGCCAATGCTTTGGCTCAAGACAAAGGACTCGAGCATATTCAATCCATTCTTGAAGCAGAGGCTGCTCATCTGCTCGAAGGACGACAGAAGCAAGAGAAGAGAGAGGGCTTGCCAGAGCTGAAGAACGTCGATGGTAAGAAACCCGTCTTTCGATTCGCACCGAATCCAAACGGACCGCTTTCATTCGGTCATGCACGAGGCATCGTCATCAATGGAACCTACTCAAAAGAACATGAAGGAACACTCATCCTACGTTTCGATGATACCGATACCACGGTCAAGCCGCCAGAATTATCGGCCTATGATTTGATTCCAGAAGAGGTCGAATGGCTCCTTGGTCGTCCTGCAGACCGAATTGTTGTAGCGAGTGATCGTATTCCAGAATATTATCAACATGCAGAAAGGATGCTGAGAGAAGAATTTGGATACGTTTGCAAGTGTTCTGCAGAGGCATTCCGTGAGTTCCGAGAATCAAAGTCAAACTGTCCATGTCGAGACAAATCTGTTGAAGAGAACATGAGCGATTGGAACAAAATGTTGGATGGAACCTACAAGCCAGGAGACGCAGTTGTTCGAGTCAAGACCGACATGACGCTCAAGAATCCCGCACTACGCGATTGGCCAGCACTTCGGATGCAAGATACTGAAACAAATCCACACCCACGCACGAACATTGTCTCCAAGTACAAAGTTTGGCCACTCCGTGACTTTCAGAGCGCTGTTGAAGACCATCTTCAAGGCGTAACTCACATCATTCG
>JAAXIR010000040.1 GCA_012270265.1 Candidatus Poseidoniales archaeon | reverse complement strand
ATCGGGCGTTGTGCCAGCAAGAGAACGGCCCACGTAGACCCTTGACGCCAGGAAGGATTCGATACTTTGTAATATTACAGTCTTGGAAGACAAGTTCGGATGTTACGGACGCCTTCAGCGAGTGCTTGCCCTTCATTTCCGGTGCACTGAATCCTTCGTCACCCTTCTCTACGATGAATCCACGAATGACGCCATCGAGTTTGGCCCATACAACAGCAACGTCAGCAATTGTTCCATTTGTAATCCACATTTTTGCTCCGTTGAGGAGGTAATGGTCGCCCATGTCTTCTGCCTTTGTGATCATGTCACCAGGATTGGAACCGTAGTCTGGTTCAGTCAGGCCAAAGCAGCCAATCCATTCTCCAGAAGTCATCTTTGGAAGATAGTGATTCTTTTGTTCCTCACTTCCAAAGTGCCTGATGGTGTTCTAGTCAATAGAGCCTCGGACAGCTCCGCACGAGCGTTGTCCAGAATCTCCTCGTTCGAGTTCTTGGCAACTGAGTGCATAAGCGACATAGGAAAGTCCGGGGCACCCATAGCCTTTGAGCGGTGCTCCGAGAACACCCATTTCACCCAGAGCCACTCGCCACTCATCGAGGAAAATACCTTCTTCACAAGCATGCTCAATCTTAGGAATAACCTCTTCATCGACCCACTCTCTAACGAGGTCGCGAATCATAATTTCTTCTTCAGTGAGCAAGGATTCGATGTCGTAAAAATCGATGGCTTCGAAAGGTTCCATTCAGTTCCCTCGTTTCGTGGGAGTCGATACAACTCATGAACCTTAGCACAAGAACACGATGTTCATTCTTCTCATTCTTTCTTTTCAAAGCCACGCAGTTGCCTGTATTTTCGTTGCAAATACGAACTGTTCATGAAAATCAGTCCAATGATGACGCCTGGTACCGAGATGGCTACAGCAGCGAACACAATGGTCTCCATGATGCCCAAACTTTCTCGACTCTCGACGGGGAAGATGTCGATGATAAGCCCTTCATTGGTAATCATCCAACCATCATCTTCACCAGTTTCCCACATCAGTGCGATGCGTTGGCCAGCAACTTCTGGATCGTGTTTCGTGATGGCTTGAGCTTCCATGTGCATGAACACCTCATCGAGACTCGTTTTGTAACGAACAGATTCCATTGGTGCAAGATGTACCAGGGATGTCCCATCGTACCCTCTGCTTGTTGCGATGAAATCAGTGGTTCCTTCGAGGAGCTCGAGGACCTTTTCAGTGGTTGACCGAGAAGCGTCCTCGATGTCAAGAACGATGGAAACATGAACTCGGCCACTACCGAAGGCAACACATTTCCGATAGGTAGAGTCTGGGCAGTCAGCAGCCATCCAGGTGTAACCTGAGGTGCCATCCAACCATGTCACTTCACGAGTGCGGTCGATGACTGCGATGCCATCATTCAGTGTTGAGGCCACGCACAGGTTGTGCTCGATGTGGCATGCGATGTCGGTGATTTCTGAATCCATAGTTCCTTCAAGTTGTGACATTCCTTCGCCCTCATTGAAGCTGTAGATGTTACCATTTTTTGCACCAAAGAAAGCAAGATCTCCACCAGCACGCCAGGAAACTGCAGTCAGTTCGATGCTACCTACAATTCCTGCTCCATTTACGGCCTGAATGCTATTATCGCTCAAGGTGTAGCGAAGTGCAGCACCAAGGTCGCCTGCAATGAGCGCAGTCTGACCATTTGGGTGCCAAGAAACGTCATTGAATCGAGCGGATCGACTGCTGTCGATGTTTTGATCTTGACTTCTATCGCCCGGAGACGATGCTGAAATCATATGGGTATAGCCATCATCGCCAACCAAAAGGATGCTTTCCCTGTTTGGTGAAACTTCTCCTGCTCGAATGTTCAATCCTTGCTCACCCAGAGCATTCTCGTTCTCGAAACCGAGTTCGGATGCGCTTGCCAGAGGCGCAAGAAGGAGCAGCAGAAGAATGAAACACGCTTTGGTGCGCATAGTTGGCCCACACAATCGTACAGAAAAACCCCTCTCTTGGGGTGGCTTCTTCTTCGCGAGCCTTATGAGGGTCATGCCAATGGACCAACATGGAGCGATTCGCAGTCAAACGAGGCGTTGAGAAATCAATCGGTGGAAATGCAGGACTAGCCAAGTTGGCAGCACAACACTTTGAGAATGTTCAGGCCAATGCAGAAGGAGAATTCCAAGCATCGTTTGGTCTTCTCTCCAACATTTCAGGATGTTACACTGATCAAGGAAAATTGCAGGTTGATGTCGTCCAGTTGAAGGGATCCGATCTTGAAGCGTTCCTCTCTGCTGATGGTGGCCGAGAACAAGCGATGGAGAGTCGCCGACGATGGTCTTCCTTCCTCGACGAGGCGACCGGTTACACTGCGAAGCAACGCGGTGATAAGGCAAAAGAAGACGCCAAGAAATTCTCAAAGGCAAAATCTGCCATCAAGATGATTCGAAAATCGATCGAGATGAGTACGACTGTCACGCAAGAAACCATCGATACGGCTGAATCAATGATTGCTGAACTCGAAGGCATGATTGAACGTGGTGAAGCTCCTTCAGAAGGTAAAGTCAAGAAATTGAGCGAACTTGTTTGAGGTGTTGTCATGGATTTGAATGCCGTTCTCGCACCTTTCGAGGAGCGGTATGAACGCATCAAAGAACTTTCAGATGAGAACCGAAAGCGCCTGTATCTCATGATTGGGGACGTTGAAGAAAGCGTCGGCATCGAGCACATCGTTGACTGTCTTGCTGATGAAACGTCGATGGCTGGTGACGGAGTTATACGATGCTACGTTGGTTTTGAACCAAGTGGAAAGGCCCACATTGGTTGGAAGGTCCTTTCTCTCCAATTGAAGCGAATGCTTGAAGCCGATGCGAACGTTCTGATTTTCTTAGCCGATTGGCATGCGTGGGTGAACGACAAATTTGGCGGTAACATGGAAGACATTCAGAAGACTGCAGTCTACATGGAAGAAACATTCCGTGCCCTCCTCGATTATCCAGAAGAAGGAGATGGACCTGGACAACTTCGCTTTTATTGGGCGAGCCAACTGATGGATTCTGGGGATTATTGGGCAAGAGTTCTCCGATGCTCTAAGGGAGCAACGCTCCCAATGGTTCGCAAAACGTTCACGATCATGGGGCGCGATGAAGCCTCATCAGACCACGATTTGTCGAAATTCTACTATCCTGCCATGCAAGCAGCTGATATCTTTGAGTTGAACATCGATGTCGCTATCGGCGGCATGGACAAGCGAAAAGCGCAAATGTTCATGCGGGATATGGCTTCGAAGTGGAACGGGAAGAACGCAACCTGTCTTCACACTCCAATTTTGTCATCGTTGAAAGCATCGGGTGTTCGAATGGATTCGTTCGATCACAAAATGAGCAAGTCCGACCCAAATGGAGCACTTCTGCTACACGACACGCTCGAGAAGGTTCAGAAGAAGATGAAGAAAGCATACCTCGAACCAGAAGATGAGCACTCCCCTGTGTACGCACTTGCAGAACACGTCCTATTGCCTGAGTATGGCCACATTCAAGTAACGCCAACTCCCAAAT
>JAAXIR010000026.1 GCA_012270265.1 Candidatus Poseidoniales archaeon | reverse complement strand
CAACAGTTTGTGTGCTATGTCAAATGTATTTCATGCTAGTGGTTAATCCAGACGGACTGAAGCTCACACCACAAGAAGTGGTGATGGTAGCCCAGCAGAAGGCAACCGTGGCGGTTTCAGAAGATGCTTGGCCAGCCATCAACGCAGCGCGTCGAGTCGTTGAACGCATTGTATCGGAAGGCGAAACCGTCTACGGAATTAACACTGGTTTTGGTGCCCTGGTTCATGCTCGGATTTCAGCGGACGACCTCGCTCAACTGCAAGTCAATCTCATCCGGTCCCATGCAACGGCCATTGGCGAATTAATGAGCATTGAAGCCGTTCGGGCCATGATGTTGATTCGCCTCAATTCATTGTGCAAAGGGCATTCTGGCATTCACCCCGATTGCATTCGACAACTTGTGTTGTACCTGAACCAAGGCATCCACCCTGCTGTACCAAGAATCGGTAGCCTGGGTGCAAGCGGCGATCTCGCTCCCCTCTCGCACCTTGCTTTGACGCTGATTGGCGAAGGGTATGTCCTCGTCGATGGTGAAAGGTGAGCAACGAATGGGGTGTTGTTTGAGCGTGGACTCGTGCCCGTTGAACTCACAGCAAAAGACGGGTTATCCCTCATCAATGGTACAAGTCAAATGACAGCCTACGCTACTCTTGCCCACCAAAACCTCGCACATCTACTAGTTATGGCCGATGCTGTGTTGGCCATGTCCATCGATGCACGGTCGTGCAGCCTGACGCCCGCTCGGCCCGAGGTTCATGAGGTTCGACCACATCCTGGTCAAGCCATGGTCGCACAGCGATTGAGAGCGTTGCTCTCTGGATCTGAGATTCTCGCGGGACATGCAGATTGCGACCGCGTCCAAGACCCCTACTCGTTCCGTTGTGCACCACAAGTTCACGGTGCCGTCTATGAATCGTACTTGCGACTTGGCGATATGATTTCGAAAGAAATGAACAGTGCAACGGATAACCCACTCATTTTCCCCGAGCCGGATAACCCCGGCCCGCATGAGGTCGTTTCGCAAGGTAACTTCCACGGTGAAATCGTCGGGTTGACCTGTGATGCCATGAGCCTGGCGTTGTTTGAACTCGGTTCCATTTCGGAACGGAGGATGGACCAGATGTTGGATCCAGCGCGAAGTGAACTCCCAGCCTTCCTCGCACGCGATTCTGGCCTGGAATCAGGATTGATGATCGTTCAGTATGTTGCAGGTGCTGCCTTGGCCGAACTTCACGGTCAAGCCACGCCACGAACCGCCTTTTCAACCACGACATCAGCTGGCCAAGAAGACCATGTCAGCATGGGCGCAACTGCAGCATGGAATCTGTACCAAGGTGTTCGCCGTCTCTCTGAGATTATTGCGTGCGAAGCGCTGATCGGAGCTGAGGCCTTGGAGCATGCATCGTTGCCATCCTCTGCCCACGTACAAGGTTTGCACAGCCTGATTCGTAGTGTGGCACCGACCTTGACGGGTGACCGATCAACGTCTGACGAATTGCTCGAACTCGCATCATGCGTCGTGGATGGTGGATGGTTGGCAAGAATGGAAGCTGAACACGGACGATTACCGAGATGAAATCATTGCTTCCAGTTCATCGATGTGATGTTCCACGTCCATCAGTGACATCATTCTGTAATTGAACATCTCGCATTCAGTGACACTGAGTTTTTCCCGATGATGCTCCATCAACCTCAACCCATCGATGTCGTGGATGATGGTTGATTCGACGGATGCATAGAGGGCATGCACTTGGTGCAGGTCGTTCGTGGAGAGGGCAGGTTCCAACGATGCGAGGTCAAAACCCATCCGTTTCCATTGCAGCATTCGCTTGGTGAGAAGCGATTTCGTAAATCCTTCAAAGGGGAGGTTCACAAGATGAGTGACCGTGCGATCATCTTCAACCAATTGAGGCTCATCATGTGCTGTGGATGGTTCGTTGAGCACGTCGACATCATGTTCGACAATGTGATTTTCCTCCTCGGCCCTTGGCTGCTCAAGAACCGGTGCAAGGCTTGCGATTCTTCTCCAAACATGCGTCTCCATGCTCAGTGGATCCAATGGCAACACAACATCGAAGCCATGCTCGACAGCGAGACTGTGAAGTCGCTGAAGCCACGCAAGTGTGGCTTGCGCACCACTTCGTGAAACCAACCAGTCCAAGCCCTCAATGACCAGCAATTCCTGTGACGGCGTGGTATTGACGGTAATGTGCTGCTCGAGGTTTACGACATTTGGTGGGATTGAACGGGTGCCTTCGTGTTCTGTAATCCACCACATTTCAGCCTTGTTTGAGGCAACGAATCGGAGGAGTTGCCGCATGGGCAAGCGACTGTAGATAGAGACATCACCTGCACATGACTCTATCCGGTCGGCGAGCACCGCATATGTGCCGTCTGCTGACGCCGTGTCGAGTGTGGTCATTCCTCCCATCTGCGCCCCCCTTCACCTTGTGTGGAGCCATGACGTTCTAAGGAATTACGCCTCTGGCACGAAGGCGGCCATCAATGATTATAACGCCGTTCATCGTGGAAATAATAGGTGGAAGAATGAGCGATGAAGAAGTTGATTCCGTGGCGATGGCGGAATGTGGTGCCTGCCGAGCCGTCATTCCCATCGATTCTGAGGCATGCCCGGAGTGCGGTACGAAGTTTTCAGGCGTTTCTGAAGATGCGCTGGGCGAGTGCGGTGGATGTCAAGCCCTTGTTCCCCTCGACTCAACACGCTGCCCCGAGTGCGGTGTGCTGTTCGTTGCCGATGACGTGGTTGACATCTTGCGTCAATGGGTTGCGGACACGGGCATCAACATCCGAAAATTGTTTGATCGCTTTGATGAAAACAGCGACGGCACCATTGATTCTTCAGAATTGAAACAGGGCCTTCTTAGCCTAAACCTCGCTGATCTCCCGCCATCACAAGTTGACCGCCTGGTCGCTGAAATTGATGCAGACGGAAACGGGCTTATTGATTTGGATGAATTTGATGCCATCTTGAGCGGCGACGTGGCCGAGCCATCCAGTGAGGCCTCAAGCGAACCCGAGGAACAAGAGGACGAAACACCCTCACAAGACGAGGGTGAGGACGATGATGAAGTCGTTGTCGAGATTGACTCGGACGAGGACCAATCCAATGATGAAGAGGATATTGAAGTTGAAGATGAAGTCATCTCCACTGACATTGATGACGAAGAATTTGACCTTGAGGACGATGTGAGCGCGGACGAAGGTGACGATACTGATGCATCATACGTCAGCGATTCATCTGACGAAGAAGTAGGCGATGAAGTCACGGAAGAATCCGACGAAGAGGCGGCTGCTGAGCATCCATTGGCTGCTTTGGCCGTCATGATGGACGAACATGACATATCAGCCCAACGAATGTTCAACGAGCTTGATGTTGACGGAAACGGGACGATCTCGATGGCTGAATTGCGAAGTGCGCTCCGTGAAAAATACGGAGATGTTCTCGACATTGAAGACGTGGACGCCATCATGGAGGCAGGTGATGATGACGATGACGGCTTGATCGCCATCCCCGAATTCTATGACTCGATGGAAGCCTTGGA
>JAAXIR010000123.1 GCA_012270265.1 Candidatus Poseidoniales archaeon | reverse complement strand
CCTGTCGGCGGCACCAATCCCCGTCCTCCATTGTTCTCATGGAGTGTGGCCCTTGGGGCTATGATCTTGCAACCTTGGCTCGGTGAGGATGCAGTCGGGGGGAGCATGCTTGCTCTTCCTGCTATCTACGGTGCTTTGACCATTCTACCAGTAGCCGCCATTGCACGAGATCACTTCGGTAAGGCAGCAGGTGTCATCGCTGCTTGGTTGATTGCCTTCATGCCTGCTCACGTCACGCACTCAACTTGGGGGCTTGCTGACCACGCCTCGTTCGTGATGCTGTTCCTTTCTATTGGATTCAATTTCTATCAGCGTGCTGTCAAATACGCCGGGTCAGAACGCCTTGTCCGAACCACATCAATTCGACCACTCGATATGCTACGTGCCATGGGTGCAGTTGCACGAGAACGACAGTACGCTATGGCCAACGCAGTGCTTGCCGGTGTCGCATTTGGTGCCGCCAGCCTTGGTTGGAAGGGATTCGTTGTTGGTCCTGCAATTTTGTCCCTTGCTTAGTCTGCTCAGGTTGCGCTAAACATGTTCCGACGCCGTGATTCGACAATCTTGAGCACACTGTTCCTGACCATGCTCCTGACCAACCTCTTGATTGCGCTACCGTTCTACGCACACCCTCAGATGAACTTGATGTTGGATGGAAGCGGTCTCCAACCGTTCCTTTTCATCCTGTTGTTCACCGTTGTCATAATGTACATTACAACCGGATTCCGTGACAAGCCATGGCTCCTCGTTCTAGGTACGCTTGCAGTTGGTGCCGTTGCTTTCCTCGGTGCTCTATGGGTTCTCAAGTACTTCAACCTCAGCAACGCCTGGGATGTCTTGTTCACTGGTGGTGGATACTTCACAAAGACCAAGATTTTCGGAACGGTTGCTGAAGCAAACGCTCCTGACCGTGGTTACATGTTCGCAAGTTTCGGACCGATCGTGTTTGTCTTTGCTCTGGTCGTGGGCCTTACCTCGTTGTGGCGAACATTCAGCAAGCGAAGCCAAATTTCGCTTGTTTTTGCCGTTTGGATTTTCGCTGCGTCCTACATGTCGTGGACCGCGGCTCGTTTCCTCTTCAACGCAACACCAGTCGTTGCCATCATGGGAGCTGCAGGAATAGTTGGTTTCTGGAAGTGGGCAGACTGGGACGGACTTGTACGAAACTGGCGTAGAGCCGGTATCCGTACACCATCGGAGCGAATTGCTGGTGCGCGACGAGCTGTATGGCGAACACCATCGTTCTCCGCAGTTGTACTCGTTCTCATCATGCTCTCCGGTCAGCAACTTACCTATGGTTTGGATTCAGCGATTCCAAGCAACTCTCCTGCAGAAGGTGATTTGGACGAATCGTTCTACTACTCTGTTCCTGACATCATGCGTTGGGATGGCCTCGGCGTTTCCATTCTCGACAGTCGAGACTACGAAGCCTTTGGCGGCCGTGCTTACATGGGATCGTTCGGAAGTGGCTTCAACGGCCAGTATTGGAACGATGGTCATGAATGGCTTGCAAATCAAGGCTAGTACCACGAAGATGTTTCGACCAAAGATGATTGTGATGCCCACAGCGGTATCTGGATTAGCGAATCAAGTCTTTGTGAGATGAAATTTGGTGACAAGCCTGCGTTTGTTTCATGGTGGGACTACGGTTTCCAAGCATTGAACACGGGTGAACACCCATCTGTTTCGGACAACTTCCAGACTGGTATCCCTGCTTCTGGTAACATGCTTCTTGCTCGCAGTCAAACCGACTTGGTTGCAATGTTTATCCAACATCTTGCTGTTGCGGACATCACCTACAATGTTGGCAAGTCTGGAGAGAAAGCCTTCACTCCAGCGTTTGAATCTGCACTCAAGAACGGACTTGAGAATGCAGAACAATACGAAGAACTTGAACTCATTCTGCTTCAAGACGGCATGGAACTCGACGACATGGTTGAGGTTCTTACCGACCACACCTTCGAGGCGTTCAAGAACAAGGGTGACACGTACATGACACGAGGTTACCCTCTGGATGCAAACGGCATTCCAGACAAGAGCCTGGGTCTACACTACCGTGTATGGGCGGACGGTGAATTGATTCCTTGTGAGAATCCAAGCACAGAATTCTGTTCCAATGGCGACTACGTCTCCGAAGATTCAGCTAACAGTACCTTCCGAAACAACGCCGATGTCAGTTCGACTGAAGTCACCGATGTCACACACTACACGTTCGGAGACTACTGGTACACTGCCGATTTGGTGGAAGAGTACGACTCCGTCTCAACAGGTATCCACCGTCAGAACGCACACATCGCTCTCGTGGTTCAACTTCTGACCAATGGTCTTGATGAGGAGCAAGTAGTTGACCTCTATCACGATATTATTGAACTCGAAGACAACTACGAGGTTCAAGATTACAACGGCGCTCCTGGAGAAACCATCGAGCGTGACCACGAAATCCGATACTTCGCTATCGATGACAAGCTCTACCCACGTGCCGGACGTTACAACTCAGAGGCGGGTTACAACGGTGGACGACCGCTCGGTATCTTTGGTGCTCCGACCATTCTGTCTGGTCAAGATTACAACACCTTCACCAACGAAGTGTATGAAACCAAGCGTGGCGACCAACCTGTTCGTGAAATGGATCGAGAAGCCGTTGACGAAGCCATGCTCAAAGACATCTTGGATCAACAATCCGGTGCAGATATCGAGCCATTGACCGTTCAGGATATCCGTGTCGATCACCTCCCCGAATTCTTTGATACGATGTTGGCTCGTTCCTATGTTGGATACGGCGCTTCAACGCTCGGAGCAGATGCTGGTTCAACCAACCCGCAGCCTCGTCAGCAGTTGAGTGAAGGATCACGAGGAACATCGTTCTTGCAGCAGGCCTATCCTCTGCCGGGTGCTATGATGAATCACTTCGTAATCGCCAACTGGTACGACCCTGAGTCACCTGCAATTCTAGCCAACGCTAATGTCAAGATCATGAAGTACTATTCCGGTGCCGAAATTTCTGGTACCGTCATGACCGAAGACGACGGATTGGGTCTTCCAAACGCTCGAATTCTCATCGAACGTGACGCATTCTCTGGTGAGGGTGCAGAAGATCTCGATGAGGATACATATTGGATTCCAATCGGTGTCACTGACGCTGACGAGAACGGTGATTGGAGTTTCCTAGCACCTGCAGGAAAGATTCGTGTATCCGCTTTCGCAGGAATTTACGATGACACGTTTGTTATCCAAGACATCCAAAGTGGCGAATTCGTTGATGGATTTGGCGACGTCCTCACTGAGACAAACGATGATCGTGAAGTCTATGCTATTACCGCCATTCTCGGTGAAGTTGCAAACATGACTTGGTTGGGTGAAACCACCATCAACGTCACGGGTGAACAAGCAGACAGAGACCCGGATGCTCCAGCAACTCCAAACATGGACATTGAGGTCCAAAGCACGGGTGTATCTGGAACCGTCACATGGTCTGGATACGGTGATTTCGATGGAGAACCACTCGTCGAAACCGATTTCATCTTGCGAAACATTTGGGCAATGACCGAGAACTACACCAAGACGA
>JAAXIR010000115.1:1600-3588 GCA_012270265.1 Candidatus Poseidoniales archaeon | reverse complement strand
ACACCGACGATACAAGCAGCAGTTACGCCAGAACCGCCTCCGGAAACAACCCAGACATCTTCCGACTTCAGTGGATCAAGTTCGCCAACGACGTCTTCTGCGAAGGCAGCGAGAAGCCATCGACGTCCATCCCGGTCCAATCCAATTTCAACTTCTCCAGCTCGCTCGAACAATTCAGTTTCGATGTGTTCGGCGGCTGATGCGGCATCAAAGATCAATTCAGGATGAACATCAAGCGCACGTGTGCGAAGGTTTGGTCGCTCAAATGCGTAGGACTTGGTCACTCCAGACGCTGCACATTGAATCGAGTTGAAACGCTCTCCGATGTTTCCATGTCGGCCATCCATCGAGGTAACGCTGGCCACCAAACCTTGGCTCAAACCTGCGAGTTGGGCATCCATTCCTTTGAGAAGACCGAACCATCCATGGGCTGCAAGTGAAATCTGAGACGATGGAAGTGTATCTTCTGACCAACTTGCTGATGCAAGTTTCATCGGTGCGAGATGAATCATGCCCACGACGTTCATGGTCGAGAGGGATGTTGTGATCGATTCGATATGTTCCGGTTTGGCTGGGTCGCCACGGTGGACGGTACGACCTTGCTCAGATTGGATGGAGACATCCCGAATACCAACCTCGAATCCGATTCGAACGGTCGAGAGACCACGTGCCTCGAGGCGTGTACAGAGGTGCTCTGCAATCCCCCAGCCATCGTCGGTGACAACAACTGTTCCATCGAGTGCGAGTGTGGACGCAATTGATTCAGCTTCCTCAACTTCGATTTGCCAGCGTCGGCAACCATCGTGTTCCATTGAGGTAGGTTCCAATGGCATGCTTGTTTCGGCAACAGGCAAGGATGCAGTTTCTGGCTCAGGAGTTGTTGAACCACCTTTCATTTTGACGATGTAGGCGACAAAGTGGTTCAGTGTGGGATGATCGGAAAGCAAGAAGTCTTCATCGACCGGTAGAGAGAAGATTTCACGGACATCAACCATAATTTCCGCCTGCTTAACAGTGTCAATTCCGAGCTCACCTTCCAAATCTTGGTCCATTTCGATGAAATCTGCGGGATAGCCAGTGTGCTTGACAACCACTTCAATCAACGAGGATTCGATTCCTGCATCGCTCACCATTGGCGCACTTTGCACCTCAACTTGTGGAGCAGGTGCTGGTGCAGGTGCCTCTTCGACAGGTGGAATTGAAGGAGCGCTTACAGAAGCCTCTCCCCCTTTCATCCGAACAATGTAGCCGATCATATGTGAGAGCGTTGGATGCTCTGAGAGCAAGAAGTCCTCATCGACTGGGAGACTGAACAATTCACGGATGTCGACCATGATTTCTGCTTGCTTGACGGTGTCAATACCCAACTCGCCTTCCAAGTCTTGGTCAAGTTCGATGAAATCGGCGGGATAACCGGTATGCTTGACAACAACATCGATCACTTGTTGCGTCATTGCTTCATCCGAAACAGGAGTTGCTTCGACGGCTGCTGCAGGCTTCGGTGCTTCAACGACGGGTTCGGGTGTAGGTGCTGTTACCTCAATCACTGGTTCAGGAGTAGGCATCGGAACCTCTCCACCTTGCATGCGCTGGATGTATCCAATCATGTGGTTCAACGTAGGATGTTCTGCTAGAACGAAGGTCTCGTCCACTGGCAGATTGAAGTGTTGACGAATATCGACCATAATTTCTGCTTGCTTGACCGTATCAATGCCGAGTTCACCTTCAAGATCTTGATCAAGTTCTACAAAATCAGCGGGGTAACCCGTGTGTTTGACGACCACATCGATCACCGTTTGAACCATATCTCCGCTCGCTACTACGGTCGTAGTCACAGGAGCAGGTGTCGGTTCGGCCTTGACTGGTTCAGGTTCAGGCGTTGAGGCTTGAACTGGCTGTTGTTCAACAGGCGATACTTCTGTTGGAAGGCCTTCATACGTCTCTGTTATGTCTTTATATTAGCCTTGACTGAATGCATGAATATTGTT
>JAAXIR010000115.1:0-1590 GCA_012270265.1 Candidatus Poseidoniales archaeon | reverse complement strand
GTTATGTCGTCGACCTCACCTTGAATGCCGACGTGAAGATTGTTGTCACCATCAACATACGCCACGAGTTTGTTGTCAAGAAGACGAAGTTGAATATCATCGGTTCCTGCAAGGCCTCGACACCATGCCAACAATCGCTTTCCATCAATACGCTCGCCTTGAATTGGCCAAGCCCGAACAAAGGAGAGGCCGATTTGCGAACCAAATCCAGCAGCAAAACGCAAACCGTACTGGATGTTTGGATAATCACCACCCTTTGAGAGATGGAGGTTTCCGAGCTCCTCATCAACGACCTTGTGATTTGCAATCGGTGGAATTCGCTTGGTCAGCAAGCCATAGAACATGCTAGCATCTTCAATTCCAACACCCATAGGGTGTCCGGTGAATCCTTTGGTGTTGGCAATGACCATCGAATCCGTACTTTCTCCAAAGGTCTGTCGAAGTGCTTTGACCTCGCTTTGTGCGCTTCCACCACGAGCAGGGGTGTAGGTTTCGTGTGAATAGAAGACCGTGTTCTTGGCAATTGCGTGACGGTCCAATCCCCATTTGTTTTCCATCTCGCCTACAAAGTTGTCAACGGTTGTTGCGACGTGCTCGACATCGAGTCTGGTTCCGTGATACGCTGAATTGGCCGTTGTTGCCCCAAGCAATTCTGCAATTGGCTGTACGCCACGCTCATCTGCAGAACTCTTGCGTTCAACAACGAACGAGGCTGCACCCATTCCAAGAACGAGGCCATTTCGTCGCTTATCGAAAGGAAGCGCTGCTTCTTCGATGACATTGCTGGTCGAGGCTGCACCAGTTGAGGCGAAGCCGCTTCCAATCCATTCCCACATGTCGTCTCCAGTCACATCATCAGAGGAGAGAATAACAACGCGATCAACACGATCCGCAGCAAGCCAATCCTCTGCGATTTGGAAAGCGCCGGTTGCTGAAGCACAAGCGAGGTTGATGGTCGTAGTCGGGCCTCGGATACCCGTGAATTGAGCAAATTGTGAGTGGCCCATGGTCAGGACTTGGAACAAATAGCGACGATCGAATTTACCTTCTCCATCATCGCCATCGGTCTTTGCATGCTTCATAGCCATCTGAACACCAGGGAAACAGGATGCGAAGACGATACCTGTTCGGTCTCGATGCGTGCTTGGTACCTGCCAGTTTCGAATCAAGCGAAGTCCACCCTTTCCGACCTGTTCTTCAGGCGTCAGAGGAATACCAGCATCTCGAAGAGCCAAGAGCCCCGATGCCATCGCAAGTTGGGTTGTTATGTCCCATGCCATGACCATTTTTGGATCGATACCAAATTCTTCGGAGAGATCAAACGCTCCTTTGACGCCAGCAAGTTGAGGGATGTCACCAAAGCTTGTTGCTTGTTCAATGTTGACTGAGCCATCTCGGCCCTTGATGAGACGCTTGATGTTCTTGTCAAGAAGACGTTGCTTGTATTCATCGGTGACTTCTTGGAGACAGGTTTCACCACGAACAAGACGTTCAAACACGTCCTCATCGAACACCTTCTCGCCTCCCGGAAGTCCAAGGCTAATTCCAGATACAACATATGGATCGGCTCGACGTTGCATCATTGGGTCA
>JAAXIR010000171.1 GCA_012270265.1 Candidatus Poseidoniales archaeon | reverse complement strand
CGAGGACAATTCTTTGACTTCTGCATCGTTTGCACGCTTGAGAACTTGACCGATTATGTCTCCTTTCATTCCTGCAGGAAGTTCGACAATGCATGCCCAATCCCCGTTCTCAAGCCATTGCTCTTTCTTTTGGTAAGGGCGAAGCAATTGACTCACACTGCCATAGGCACTTCCTGGAATTCGGAATGCGAGACGAACCGATTCGAAACTAAGAGGAATAAGTGGCTTGAGTTTTGCAATCGCATCTTTGACTTGATCTTCAAGCCGTTTGAATGGGTCGACAGAGTACTTCGATTCATCAAGCGCCAACTCAATGCGTGTTCGTGGGTGTGGAGACTTGCTCTTTGGATCGATGGCTTGGCTGTGAATGTGATGGATGATTTGCTGACGCATGTTCTCGACGCGTGCTTTTCGTTGAGCTGTCGTTAGTTGAATCGAACCCTTCTCGAGGATGATGTTGAGAATCGCTTCAACATCCAATGTTTGGAAGGTATTCATCAATGCCTCTTCTGTTGGACGTTCACCGGCTCGAGCATCATGAAAAATCTCATCCATGGCCATGAAGTCATCCAACTCAATGGTGGATGCATCTTCCTTCCATTGTTCGACCAAGTCTGGATCGACCAAGGCTTCGTAGCGTTTGCCACCCTTTTCTAATCGAGCAAGAACTGCATCATCGAGACTGACCATGTGGCCACCTCAGGCTAGTGAATGCAGACTTGATGCTCAATCCTCAAGAGGCTTGAGTCGGTCAAGTTGCTTGTTCACTTCTCCACGGTCGAGGATTCTGTAGCCGTTACCGTCGACGACAACAACTTCGACAGCATCTCGATTGAGTTCGGTATCGTTGGCTGAGCGAAGAGCCTCGAGCCCCATCTTCATGGCTGCGTTGAGCGTCATTCCACTCTTCCAGTTCTTCTCAAAGTATTCGATGACGGTGTTTCGGTTGCTTCCAATTGCACCTGCGTGATAGGATTGGTACGCACCCGATGGGTCTGTCTCATAGAGGTGGATTCCTTCGTCGTCGACTCCACCAATGAGAAGAGCGGTTCCGAACGGACGGGATCCTCCGTACTGTGTGAAGGACTGCTTGAAGTCGCAGATTTTCTTGACCAATACATCGATTGGGACAGTATCAGCGTAGGTGATTCTGTTGATTTGGGACTCGACACGTGCTCGAGCAACCAGCTGTCGTGCATCAGCAACGAGTCCTGATGTCGCTACACCAACGTGTTCGTCGATTTTGAACATCTTTTCGATGGACTCTGGAATGATAAGACGTGATGCTATGCGCTTGTCGCAGACAAGAACAACGCCTTCCTTGAACTTCAAACCGGCTGTTGTTGTACCTCGCTTGACAGACTCTCGAGCGTATTCAACTTGGAACAAACGTCCGTCTGGGCTAAATGTAGTAATTCCATGATCGTATCCTCTTCCACTCGGTTGCATCTATCTCACCAATTCCTTCTCGTCCACGACGCTTTATGAGGGTGATGCTTGACCACCCTATGCTATCCACCTGAAGGACCCATTTGAACACTTGGCTTGTTTTCCCTTAATCTCATGAACTTGATGTTCATGGGTGTATCATGCGAATCGCTGTCCTCAGTTCAGGAGGTAAAGACTCCTCTGCTGCATGGTGGTGGGCCATGTGTCGAGGTTGGGACATTGTTGCGATCGTAACGGTCGAGATACAGGATGGCGACTCACATATGTTTCAAGTCCCATCGACACAATGGGTTGAGGTACAAGCAGAGCTTGCAGACATACCATGGGTGAGCGTCGCTGCATCCGGTTCTGTTGAGGACGAAATTCACGCATTGGAGAATGCCTTGTCAGAGTTGGAAATTGATGCTGTTGTAAGCGGTGCCTTACGTTCTGATTTCCAAAAGCAACGGCTGGAATGCATGTGTCAACGATTGAACATACATTCATTCTCGCCACTTTGGCATCAAACGCCAATCGAACACCTTTCAGGTATGGTCGAAGCAGGTTTTGAGATCATGCTTACGTCAGTTTCTTGCGAAGGGCTGGACCATTCATGGCTCGGACATGTGCTGACAGAGTCGTCTTTGAAGCATCTTCATGAACTCTCCAACAAGCACCGATTCAATGTTGATGGAGAGGGTGGCGAGTACGAGACGTATGTTCTCGGAGGACCAATTTGGTCACGCTCACTGAAGGTTGAAGGTGAAGAACAACACACCGCCTCTCGAGGCGTGTACACCATTCATTCTGTTGTTTGAATGGCTGCACGAGCAAGAGCAACAGCCTCATCGACGATTTCTCCGGATACACCGATGTGGTTGCTTGGTTCGAACATAGCTTCCAATTCTTCAGCACTGAATGCAGCGGAGATGGCTGGCGTTCGGCTGCAGACATCAATGAGTTCTTCCTTGTTTGCCACGGCCGTAAAGGAGGCTTCTCGGAGGATTTCATGCGCTTCATCTCGTGGAATGCCCCGTTCGACAAGGTCGATCATCACTTTTTCAGCCATGACCAGGCCGCGTTGTGCTCGAATGTTTTCCATGCAGCGCTCAGCGTCAACCCACATGTTGGTCAAGACTTGGCGGGTCTTGGCAATAACATCCTCACAGAGAGCGCTACCGTGGGAGAGTGTAAATCGCTCACTGCTTGAATTGGCGAGATCACGCTCATGCCACAACAAGGCATTCTCATACGTTGGAATGATAAATGAACGCACAATTCGAGCCAATCCTGAGGCATTCTCTGACTTGATAGGGTTCTTCTTGTGAGCCATTGTCGAAGAACCGACTTGCTTCTTTACGTCAAATCCTTCACCGGCCTCTGACAGTTCTGAGCGTTGCAGGTTGCGAACTTCTTGGAGAATCTTCTCACAGGTTGTTGCCATGTTTGCTAGCCAAGATACGTATTCGACATAGCGGTCTCGACCAACAACCTGAGTCGTGGCAAGAGGAACGCCAAGTCCGAGGTGTGTGAGGATCAGCCGTTGGAGTTCACGTGCATTTTCGCCTTGTGCAGCACCTGTGCCGACAGCACCGAGGAATTTGCCAACAGCAATTCGAGGTGTTGCTTCATCAAGGCGAATCAATTGACGACGCATTTCATCCAGCCAAACTGCGGCCTTGAGACCAAATGTGATTGGGACTGCTGCCTGACCGTGGGTCCGTCCCAGCATTACTGTGTCACGTTCACGCTCTGCAACATCAGCGCAAACACCGATGAGAAGGCAGAGTTGTTCGCGAAGAAGTACAATGCTGTCTCTGAGTTGTAAAGCAACTGCCGTATCGACTATGTCGTTGGATGTTGCACCAAGGTGAATGCACCAACCTGCATCGCCAGCAGCCTCTGCCATGGCCTTTGTCAGAGCCATGATGTCGTGACGAGTCTCCGCTTCGATCTCGGAGACCCGTTCTTTACGTACAGATTCGGGATTGGAAATGGCAGCCACTGCAGGGTAATCGTCTTCAGACACGCGACCGAGTTGCCAATGTGCCCAAATGAGCGCACGTTCAACTTCGAGTTGGCGTTCGTGGCGACCGGACTCAGACCAGATGTGTTTGAAATCTTGGTTGCCATAACGGTAATCGAGTGGACAAAAGGCCATAT
>JAAXIR010000116.1 GCA_012270265.1 Candidatus Poseidoniales archaeon | reverse complement strand
TCTAACAACAACATCTAGTAACCATGTGCAACGTGGCCATTCTCCCTTCTCGGCCCGAGTATTTCCTTGAATCATCCAGAAACGGAAATTGAATGGAGCAATCCAAGCCCAACCCGTGGTGAGACTTCTGAACTTGAAATCAGCGTCCTCAACGAAGGTGGAAAGGGCGATGTTCGCTTCGTCCTCCAGCGTTTGGTCGATACCGGTTACTGGAACGAAGAAGCAAACACGAGCATGCCTGTATCAGCTGGAATCACGGCTGTTGCTTCGATACCAGTCGTAGCGAACGTGGATGCAGGAGAATCGCAAGCCTACCGCTTGTTGGTCCTTGTTGATGGTGTTGAGATGGACCGTTACAATGTCGATCCACTCATTGTCAAGAAAGACACAGTACGTGATGGTGATGCGCTCGCACAGCAAGCGAGTGATGGTCAATTTGCCATCTTCATGTATCTTGTTGCAGTTGCGTCGCTCTCTGCGTTCCTGTGGATGCTTGTCATGTATCGAAAGATGAAGTATGGTGATGATGAATTCGAAGCAGATCAAACAGAGGTGGTTGCCGAGGAGATGGAACAGAAGGAGGTTCCTGAGTTGAAGGTTCAACCTGCTCTACCACCGAAACCAACTCAAGTTCCTGCACCAATTCCTCAACCAACACCTCAACCAGCGCCTCAACCATCCGTCCAGCTGGATCCACGAGGAATTGCCCCACTGCCACCACCGGGTCTTCCTGAAGGTTGGACACAGGAGCAATGGAACCACTTTGGTTGGCAATACATCGAAGGATTCTCCAAGAAGAAGTAGGTGTTGACCTGTGTCAGCAACGGATTCAATGGTGACGCTCCAAGAGCGCATGGTGAATCTGATTGGCCAATTGACCATGCCAGTTGCTGAGGTTGCGCTTGTTTTGCAACATCATATTCAGGGATTGCTCGGTTCGCTCAACGAGTACGTCGAGAAAACGGGAGCATCAATCAATGAGCGAGTCGCTCAACCGTGGCCAATTGAGGTAAACAATGTGGACCCAAATCCAATCTCCTTCGATGTAGAGAAAGTACTGAAGATCGTTGACCAAGATCGGATGGATATTCTTTCAACACTTATTCGTGTGACGCTTGTGGAAACAGAGATGGACCTTGTTGAAGGAATTCTTGCTCTACGCTCATGGGAGCAACTTGTGCGGCAACAACTTGCAGATGCAACCGGGCCTGGCCAATTGTTCTCGCCGATTGAATTACCAGAAGAGTGGTAACGGACAGACGTTTTAGAACAGAGAGTACGGAGTGTGATGCATGCGAAACAAGCGTTTGATGGGCATTCTCCTCTCCTGTCTGATGCTTTCCATCCCAATGGCAGGTTGCGCTTCGGATATTGAAACCATCCTTGGAGAATCATGGGGCGTTCCCGGCGGATTAGCGCTTGCTTGTCTGCGAGACGATGCTTATCGTGACCTGGTCATTGAAATCGATCATGCACCTGGCTACAACCCTGAGTCATCGACCGTCAGCTTGCTGAAGGAACGACTTGGTCAAGTCTGCGATAAGCCGGATGGAATCAGAATCGAACTCAATGAGATGAGTTTTGCAGAAACTTCCACATGGACGGCGAATAAGGTTCGTGAAGTTGCACATGAGACGATGGACGCTCCACCCCAAACATCCGTTCTACGTTGGCATGTCATCATGCCCGAAGGAACATATTCTGATGACAGTGTTCTCGGTGTCGCAGTCGATGCCTCCACGATTGCCTTGTTTTCGGATTCCATCGATGATGCAACATCCATCTTCAACCCTCGAATATCAGCAGAAGATATCGAGAACAGTGTAATGGTGCACGAGTTTGGACATCTGCTTGGGCTTGTAAATCTCGTTTACACTTCTCCAGCAGATCATGAAGATTCTGAACACCCCGGACATTCCAACAATGAAGACTCTGTCATGTATTGGGCCGTTGAGACTGTGAACATCAGCGCATGGTTCAGTGGTGATCTTCCAACGAAGTTCGACCAAGACGATCTCAATGACTTAGCCGGTATGAAAAGCGGTGAACTCGCAACAACTGATCAGTTGTGGCGACCTTAGCGTGAACGTGCTTGAGAAACAATCACTGTTGCATCTCTCCATGCATCGTAGATTGACCAAAGCCAAAGTGGTACGTACAAAACGATGGTCAAAGCTAGTGGAATCTGCAGAAGCGTCCAATCAAATGCACGCTGATGCTTTCGATTGAAATGTTGACCAAGAAACAGACCTGGAATGGCTGCTAAGAGCGCTGCAAAGATGGGGCGGAATGCACCCCACATCCCAACACCGAGGAAGATTTCTCTCCAAATCTCAGTGACGAGGCGCATAGGACTGAGTTTCGACTGCTCTGCTGGAGTCATGTGCCTCAGGGGGTGGTTCGTCCAGTGGTTTGTCAATCTGTTGCCAATTTGTCAGCAAAATCAAGAACAATCGACCCTAGGACAAACCATGCCACGTGCACTTCTCACAGGCTTTGGACCGTTTGGGAGTCATGATGTCAATCCAACAGAGCTCATCGTGGAATCATTTCCATCACTGATTCCGATTAAGAATCCATTTGGAAGGGGTTCAAGTGAGATGTCGATCGAGAAACACGTCCTTTCGGTTGATGAACATGGTTCAAGCTGGACCGCAAACCAACTCGCCTCTCGTGAGTGGGACGCAATCCTTCATCTCGGTCTTTGTGGAGAATGCACGCAACCACGCATTGAACTTCTTGCAGAGGACGCTCTCGATATGCGGATACCAGATAATTCTGGACGTCAAATGGATGGTGCAAAGCTCAGTGGAAATGGTGACCTGAAAGCCGCTGTACCGGTTAAAAAGTGGGGTGTCGAAGACTGGGAGGTTGACATCGAATTGTCAAAGGACGCAGGACGATACATTTGCAATGAAACCTACTATCGCACACTTGAGGCGCTTCAAACCCACAAATTTGCAATTCCTTGCCTTTTTCTCCATCTTCCTTCGGTTGAACATATGTCCGTGAAGGAAGCATCCAAACTTGTTCGTAGGGTTCTTGCGCACATGCTCTACAAACCATCCATTCAGGTTGCAGCAGGAATCTTCACTTCGGAAAGTGGCTTCCTCGCGATGAGGCGTGGTGAAAATGAACCTAAAGCTGGCAAGTGGGAATTTCCTGGTGGAACTGTTGAACGAGATGAATCTCCTGAAGAAGCACTGATACGTGAGCTCCAAGAAGAACTGAGCCTCAGAGCAACCATCGTCAAAAAAGCAGGCGTTTGGACACACACATATCCTTTCTTACACGTTGAAATTCATGGGTTCCTCGTTGAGGCAGAGGATCTGGACAATCTCCAGATGTCCGTTCATAGTGAGATGAAGTGGATTTCATCATCAGAAGGGTTGAATCTCGACTGGCTTGAAGCCGACATTCCGATTGTTGAAGATCTACTCAAAGGACGTTACTGATGCCACGTTGATGCCTCTCCACGCTCATCCATTGCTGCATCATCATGCAATTGTCGTGGAACATTTTGACGTCCTGAGTGCCATGTACACGCCTCAATCCAATCGCCTAGACCCATACCTTCGAGATGAATCTCAAAACATCCTCCCAATGGTGCTTCTT
>JAAXIR010000217.1 GCA_012270265.1 Candidatus Poseidoniales archaeon | reverse complement strand
GATCCTCCAAGATGGAGGCGGACTCATCGTACGAACGGACTTGCCACGACGCAAAGACAAGGCTATGGCAGGTACCTGGAACGCCCACTTGAACAACATGGTCAAGGGTGTAACGGAAGGCTTCACCTACCACTTGAAGGCCTTCTACTCTCACTTCCCAATGACGTTGGCTGTCCAAGGACAGAACTTTGTTGTCAACAACTACTTTGGTGAAAAGGTTCCACGTTCCGCAGACAGCCTTCCGGGTGTTGACGTGCTAGTCAGCAACAAGGTTGAGATTACAGTTTCAGGAATCGACAAGGAGCTCGTCGGCCAAACTGCAGCGAACATTGAGCGTTGCACAACGGTCAAGAAGCGAGATCGACGTGTTTTCCAAGACGGTATCTACCGTCTCAGCAAGGAGTGATGAAGAATGGCAGACGATTATGAAAATATGACTGTAGCTGAACTCAAGGAATTGCTCAAGGAGCAAGGACTTCCTGTCTCCGGAAAGAAGGCAGATCTCATCGAGCGCCTCGCTGGTGCTGCTGAGCAAGACGATGCGCCTGTTGAAGAAACAGAAGCCGCATCCGATGCTGAAGAAGAAGATGATTTCTTCGAAGATGAAGATGACTGGGATGATGACGAGGACGAAGTCCACGTCGCTAAGCAAAAGCCTGTTCTCGATGAAGCAACGCAAGAAGCACTTGCGCTTCGTGCTGCTCAGAAGAAGAAAACGCCATCGTTCCGTCGAACCGAATGGTTCCGATACAAGCGATTGTCTCGTTCCGGATGGCGTGCTCCTCATGGAATGGACAACAAGCAACGTCGCAACTTCAAGTATCGAGGTTCCCTCGTTCGTGTTGGACATGGCAAGGTTGCATCCGCACGTGGTCTTCACCCGTCCGGATTCAAGGAAGTCATGGTTCACAACCTCAACGATTTGGAAACCATCGATCCAGAAACCCAAGCTGCTCGAATCGGTCGAACCGTTGGTGGCCGAAAGCGAGAGAACATCCACGCTCGTGCTGATGAATTGGGGATTCGTATCTTGAACCGAAGGAGGAATGTCTGATGCAACTCACAAACCAAAAGCGACTCGCAGCGAAGATTCTCAAGTGCGGTGAAAACCGTGTTTGGATCAACCCTGATTACATCGATGAGGTCGCGTCATCTGTTCAAGCAGACGACATTCGCGAATTTATCGAGGAAGGGCTCATCCGTGCCAAGGCTGTCAAGGGAACATCTCGTGTTCGAGCACGTACCCGTCAAGAACAGCGACGCAAGGGACGACAGAAGGGTCAAGGTAAGCGAATGGGTACAGCAAATGCTCGTAACCCACGCAAGAACCGATGGATGCGAACCATTCGCTCCCAACGACGTGCTCTCAAGGATTTGCGAGAGGCTGATGAGATTACGCCTTCGCAATACCGCCGCTACTACCTCAAGGCAAAGGGTGGTTCCTACCGATCCATTGCCCACATGCGTTCTCAAATGACCATGGAAGGTGTACAACTCAAGGAAGGTGACAACTGATGCAAGGAAACCGACGACGCTCAGTCCTACGACGACGTAAGGCTGGACTCACAGACTACCGACGCCGACTACGACTTCTACGAAGCCAACAACCACGTGCAGTTGTTCGTGTCTCAAACACACGCACATCGTGCCAATTGGTGACTTGGGCCGCTGAAGGCGACAAGGTTGCGCTCAATGTAACTGGCAACGATCTGGTCAAGAAATTCTCATGGCCAGACAACATGTCCAAGAAATCCGTCCCAGCATCCTACCTTGTAGGCTATGCACTCGGAAAGGCAGCTCTTGCTGCTGGACATGAAGATGCAGTTCTCGATATCGGACTTGCAGCAAGCACACCTGGTGGTCGTGTTTTCGCTGCACTTCGCGGTATGGTCGAGGCTGGACTCAACGTTCCTCACAGCGAAGAAATTCTTCCTGCTGACGACCGAATCAACGGCGCACACATCGACGACAACGTCGCTGGTGCGATTGAAACCACAAAAGCATCCATCGAGGGGGCCTACTGATGACAGAAGAAGAAACTACAGAAATCAAGCAAGCACCAGGTATGATTCTTGCTTACGCTCCACAAGAAGCCGAAGAGACGGGCGGTCGACGACGACGTCGTAGCGCTCAATCTGATGCAATCAACAACCTCCGCAACTGGACACCACGTACACGACTCGGTAACATTGTTTATGCTGGTCTCATCACAACGTATGAGGAAGCCCTTGCAAGTGGTCTTCCAATCCGTGAGGTGGAGATTGTCGATGCTCTCCTACCTGAGTTGGAAGACGAGATCATCAACGTCAACATGGTTCAGCGAATGACCGACAGTGGTCGTCGTGTTCGATTCAACGTCATGGCGTGTGTCGGAAACCGAAATGGCTACGTTGGTCTCGCAATGGCCAAGGCAAAGGAAGTTTCCAATGCCATCCAGAAGGCCATCGTCGCTGCCAAGCTCAATCTGATAAGCGTACAACGTGGAAACGGTTCATGGGAATCTTCTGCTGGTCCAGGCACATCCGTACCGATCAAGGTCAACGGCCGTTCCGCTTCCACCCGTGTCACGTTGATGCCAGCTGCAAAGGGTAAGGGCCTCGTTATCGGTGAAACCGGTAAGAAAGTCCTCGAACTTGCTGGAGTTACTGACGTTCTTTCACGAACCAAGGGACAAACCCGAACCACCATCAATTACGCTGCTGCAACCTTTAATGCACTCAAAACATTAAACACAACTCGTATTAGCAACGAACAGCGAGAACGCTTGTTCATCAACACTGGGAGGGTTTTGAAGTGAGTTTCATCGTTGTTCGAGCACGAAGCAATGTTGGTGTCGAACGATCCATTCGTGAAACAATGGATTACCTCAACTTGACCAAGGTCAACCATGCGGTCATCATTCCAGAGAACGATCAGTACATCGGAATGCTTCGCAAGGCCAAGGACTACATCACATGGGGCAATGCTGACCTCGCAACCTTTGAAACCATGCTTTCAGAGCTTGGACGAATGCCAGGTGATGCTCCATTGACCGATGCAATCGTTGCCGAAGCAACCGATTACAAGACCATTGGTGACTTCGCTAAGGCGATTGTCAACAATGAGGCAACCGTAAAAGATGTTCCAGGTTTGAAGCGCGTCTTCCGTTTGCACCCTCCTCGAGGCGCAAAGGGATGGGGCGGAATCAAGCGATCTTACGTCGTTGGTGGCGCACTCGGTTCTCGAGGCGACGACATCAAGGCGCTCGTTGAGAGAATGATTTGAGGTGATATGATGGGTACAAAAGCAAACAAGCACCGTGGACGAAACCGATACCATGGTCGTGGAAAGAAAGCCGGTCGAGGCGCTGGAAAGCGTGGTGGCCGTGGAAATGCAGGTATGAACAAGCATCGTGTCATGACTCGAATCAAGTACATGCCAGGTCACTGGGGTATGCACGGTTTCAACCGTCACCCTTCCCTACGTAACGTACACGTGACTTGCAACGTCAGCCAACTCGAAGGTATGGCAGATGGTAAGGACAGCATCAATCTTGGAGAACTTGGTATTGACAAGCTCCTCGGATCTGGTCGAATCAATGCAGCCATGACCGTCACAGTCGCAAACGCTAGCGCTTCAGCCATCGAAAAGGTCGAAGC
>JAAXIR010000198.1 GCA_012270265.1 Candidatus Poseidoniales archaeon | reverse complement strand
TACGGCGCTCGTGGTGGCATGGACCCTTCGATGGCAGACAGTGCCCTTGACGGATTCAACGATGGAGATGAAGACCCGGACGAGGATGGACTCAACCGTACAGGCTTGATTAAGAAATACTGCCCAGGTTACAATGATTCTACCAATGCAGAGTGCAACATTGACCCAGATACACCTGACGGACTGAAGTTCTACAACAACCTCGAGAACTACACCAACTATGAGGAATTGCAAAACGGTACGAACCCTGTAAGCAACGACACAGATGGTGACGCTTGGGAAGACGGCCCAGAAGTTTACTACATGGATCACGATGATGATGGAATGGCGACAGGTTGGGAATATCACTTTGAATTTGATCCATTTGATGGTGCAGACCGGCTTGTGGATAGCGATGGCGACGGTCACACAAACTACTGTGAGTTCAAGTGGGATACCAACCCACGCAACCCAGTCAGTTTCCCTGGCCAAGGTGAATTGTGCGATCCGTTTGAAGGTCAGTGAAGTATGTTAGGAAAGACCAAGGCAGCTCATTTGCTCGTCTTGTGCTTGATTTGCAATGTTTTTTCCTTAGCCGCAACTGCCAACACGACAACGATTGAACCCGAAATTTCATTCGATCAGCCCGATGGAATGCATACAATTTCGACATTGAATCTATCCGGTGATTCAACTGTTCCACTTACATCAGTAGAAATCACGGTTTGGAATATTTCCCAACCCGACCAATGGTCTCTCGTTACTTCAAGTCCATATCTTGACCAAGTTGTGCCTTACACAGATCCAGCCACTGAACTCACAAGGTGGTCATGGGAGCATGCATTCACTATGGAATCAGTTGATTGCACCTGTTACATCGAAATATCGCTGCTTGAGCAAACAGATTTGATTTCTTTTGGATTAGTTGCATACATCGGCGATGAGCACCATCGTCCGGTATTGATGCATGCATTGGACATCAGTAGCAGCCAAATGTATTCAACAAAGATCTTCAATGATAACTCAATCGATATGTCATTCAATTTTTTGCTCCCTCCATTGCAAATTGAGTCACTCGAGACAAGTGAATTGATCCTCAGCAATGTTCGAATTTGTCCCGCACCATTTGGGATCTGTTCGGAATCCTATACAACTCTCGATAGCACCGATGTTACATTCGACAACCTTCTTGCAATCGAGGTTGATGCCAATGCACAATCGATACAGGATGGGTATTATCTATTACAGGTACAAATTCAAGATGTATATCTTACTCTATCAAACAACATTACACAGTTTGTTGTTCTGGATCAATCCAAACCGAGTGTGAACTTAACGGCTATCGATGAGGTAGTTGAGTCACAACCAATCTTGGTCGATATCGATGTTGATGACGGATACGAAGGATCGTCATATACCATCACTTGGAGTATTACTGAACCAGATGGTACGCCTCGTGCCGTTTTGGATTCAGAGATTCTTGAGGACAATCGTTTGTACTTCGAACCGACAAAAGCAGGAGAATACCGTGTCAATGCTCTGGTTCGTGACATTGGAGGTCATTTGGTGACAGTAATTCACAACGTAAACGTTAGCAACATTGTTCCAATTATCGAAATCCGATTCGATGGTTTCCTTGTAGAAAACGGTTCAACTATCACTGTTCCATCCTCAGGTAATTGGACCTTTAGTGCAAATACATCATTCGATACCTCCAACGATCAAGGTACACTCGAATACACGTGGTACGTTGATGGGAAAACACTTCTCAGTGGTAAGTCCTTCCTCGTATCAGATGACATTCAACAGACCAATTATCGTGAAATTAGGGTTCAAGTTACAGATGATGATGGACAATCCTCAGATTTATCCTTCCAAGTAGTCCTACAGAATGAACTCGATTCTGAATCGAATTCTGGTTCGATTCTAGCCTCAACAGTTTCTCTTCTCTTCATTTTCTCAATCGCTGTACTTGTTTACATGCGTCAACGTAAGCAATCCGAATCAAACACAGGCTTTGCAAAATGGACTGAACGGGGCAAAGAGCCAAAGAATTGATTAAAGAACTGTGACGTTTGGATAGACACCATGAGCACAATGTTCGATGAGGCATACGGGACGTTGCCAGAGAAACCACCTACTCTATCAAAGGAGGTCTATCGAGAACGACAAGCTCGATTGCTCTCGCAACTTGATGTCGATGATCTCATCATCGTCTCCTCTCTACCTGAAGCAACCAGAAGCAACGATGTGCATTATCCGTACCGTTCCTCAAGTGACATGATGTACATGTGTGGTTGGACAGATCCAGAATCCACGTTGATGTTTTACCATGATGATGGTGAATGGATTACACATCTTTTTGTTCAACCAAAAGATACCTTGATGGAAATTTGGGAAGGGCGACGTCCTGGTACTGAAGGTGCATTACGAGATTGGCCAATCGATCGTGCAGCCTCTTCTCACGATATGTGTTCTCACCTCGAGCGCCTTCTCGAATCATCAGTGCGTGTCCATGTTCGTCCAGGTATTGACCCTCGCATCGATTCTATCGTGATGTCTGCAGTTGAGAAGCGTGACCGAAAGCGCCAGCACTTTGGTTCCGGTCCAATCAGTGTCGAAGATCCCAGCCGTCGCATTGCAGAGATGCGTTTGCGCAAATCCGATGAGGAGATTCAACAGATGCGTTATGCTGCGGAAGTCTCCTCGAAAGCACACGAATTGGCAATGGCAGCGAGCAAAGACGGCATACATGAATTCCAAATCCAATCCATCATAGAGGGATTCTTCGTGTACGGTGGTACGAGTGGTTGGGCTTATCCATCCATCGTTGGATGCGGTGAAAATGCAACCATTCTTCATTACACCGTCAATAATTCACCATGTCAATCCGATGAGATTATTCTGATTGATGCTGGTGCGGAGTACCAAGGTTACGCAGCAGATATTACACGCTCCTGGCCTATTGGAGGGACTTTTTCAGATGCACAAAAGGAAATTTACGAAATCGTTCTTGATGCCCAAGAGAAAGCGATTGATGCTTGTCGAGTAGGTAATCCATACAACATGCCACACGAAGTTGCTCGAAAAGCGCTGGCTGAAGGATTGATTCGTCTTGGAGTAATTACCCAAACGCTTGATGAAGCACTTGATGTTGAAACTGGTGATCTACGCAAGTGGTACATGCACAACACGGGACATTGGCTCGGATTGGATGTACATGATGTGGGTACCTACAAGCCAGATGGTACGCCACGTTTGCTTGAGGAAGGAATGGTTCTGACCGTAGAACCCGGACTCTACTTTGGAGCCTGGCGTCCTGATGTTGATTGTCCACAGCGATATGCAAACATTGGGATTCGCATTGAAGATGATGTCCTCGTTACGAATGGAGATCCTGATGTCTTGACCATTTCCTGTCCAAAAACAATTGATGATATTGAACGAATTGTTGGTAGCCTTTGAGGTGGCCGTATGGCTTGGCAAGAAACGCTGCAAAGGATTCTATCTTCGAACGAAACGTTTCGATTGACTGTCGAAGAATCCGTTGAACTCTACAATGATGCTCCTCTTCATCAGTTGATGACAGCAGCTCATCATCGAAGATGTCTGCACAATCCCACCAATGAAGTCACCTACCTCGTCGATCGGAACATCAATTATACC
>JAAXIR010000029.1 GCA_012270265.1 Candidatus Poseidoniales archaeon | reverse complement strand
AACTGCGTTAACTTCAAGTAAGAGGATTGGGAATCGTGGCAGTTCACGATATTCTCTCATTTATGATTCCAGCGTTTGTCGGTTTGATGCTTCGATTGTTGCTTGACCCAATTGGTTGGCAATCTTGGGACGAGGTCTCCGTTTTCGGAATCGTACTGCTTTCGATGTTGGTTTCTGTTTGGATTATGCTGGATTTACTTCGAATCTTCAGAGTTCGACGGATGTTGAAAGCGATTGACAGGTACGATGTGGACAAACTCAGGAAAATTGCTGATGCAGGTTTGGGCGTACGCGGCTGGTTGAGAAAATTCGCAGGCAAGGATAAGCCAGAGGAGCCCGAGCCAACAACAAACCGTGTTGCAAAGAGGTCAGCAAAGATATGGGCAGGTAGGGCACTCATGGCCGGTCGTTTGACTCCACAAGGTTTGCTCGGTTCACTTGCTATTGGTGCTGCACTTGAAGCAGCAAAAACAGGAGCAGGAAAAATTAGCGATCGTATTGACCAGAAGATGCAAGAAGAGTTCGATAAAATTGCTCAAGTCAACTCGAAAACACTTCTCAATCTACTAATCCGAGATTTTGCTATGGGGATTCTCCCATTATTTGCACTGGCTCTTTTGCCTCTCTTCTTGTAATTCGGATGGAAACTAGCAATTGGAACCTGATTTCCATTCAATCAAAGCATTGATTTTAAATGAAACGAGTTTGAATTAATCCCAAGAAGAACGGTGTAGCGGATGAATAATCGTTGGGGATTTGTTTTTGTTATATTTTCACTTCTTTCTGTTTCACTTTCTGGATGCATCGAGTCTTCCGAGGTTCCCAAGACCGGATTGCAAGGAGAAACACTGTCTGAGGTTCAAAACCCATGTTTGATTCCGACAGAATCTGATTTACAAGCAACCATCGCTGTGACGGTTGACGGCCAAGAACGGTTCTTCCGCCTCTCGATTCCGAATTCGGACGCCGGAACAAAATTGCCTCTGATTATCGCCTTTCACGGTGGAGACGGTTCAGGTGAGGATTTCCAACAGCAAAGTGAATTCGACCAATTAGGTGAACAAGAGAAATTCATCATGGCTTATGCCATTGCTGAGAGCGATCGCACCGCTGCTGAAGGCGAGTGGTTCCTCAACACGGCTGCAACTTCAAGAGATGACAACAACTTCGCAGAGGCCATTGTCGATGAATTGTCAGGTGTATTCTGTGTTGACCAAGATCGACTCTACGCCATTGGGTATTCGCTTGGGTCTATGTTTACGTATGAAATCGCTTGTCAATTAAATGACAGATTTGCAGCTGTTGCTTCTTTTGCAGGAACCATGCCAGTCTCACCTGAAACATGCAATCTGCGCGGCTCAATGGCCGTTTTGCACATTCATGGCAAGTTGGATTACATCATCGATTATGACGAAGACTGGGATTGGAAAGATGGTGAGCATGAGGGTGTCGGGACAATGAGTAATGTTCCTGGAATGATCGATTATTGGGCTCAAAAATCAAACTGTCAGGAGGAGAGCACACATTCGCACCTGTTTGGAGGCGATGATGTCGAACACATTGTTCACAAGGATTGCGACGGAGATGTTCGAATCGAACATTATGGAATGGAAGCACAAGAACACACATGGCCAAACCAAGTGGATGGAACGGACACCTACAGATTGATGTGGAACTTCCTGAGTGATTTTTCAAACTGAGTGAGATTACCATCGTTGTGTCCAAATGGACGCATCAATGAACAAATCGTAGAATGCATCGATGGTATGTTCAATCGGTTTTGAATAACCTCCACCCATGAAGATGACCGTTGGAATTCGATGGTTCAACATCTCCTCAAACACGTACTGATTTCTCGTTCGCATTCCTTCTCTTGTAACGTTGAGTTTTCCGAGATGGTCGTGTTCGAGTCCATCAACTCCTGCTTGATACAGGACAAGATCTGGTTCGAATTCAAGACATAGGTTGACAGCTTCCTGGACTTTTTCCATGTACGCTACATCTCCTGAGTTGGGTTCGATAGGCAGATCAAAATCACTCACGGATTTACGGAAAGGAAAATTCGTCGAACAATGGACTGAAATGGTTCTTGTTCGATTTTCATTTGAAAGAATTGTTGCCGTTCCATCGCCTTGGTGTACGTCCAAGTCCAAGATTGCAACACGTTTCACACCTAGATGTTCAATAGCATACATTGCACTGATGGCGAGATCGTTGAAGACACAATATCCTGAACCAAAATCCCTGTGTGCATGATGGGTTCCTCCTGCCATGTTTCCAGTGATGCCTCCATGCTTGACGGCATGGATTGTTGCTTCAACAGCACCACCTGTCAAACAAAGTGTTCGTTCAATCATCTTTGGATTCCAGGGCGTAAGTCAAATTCTTCGCAATTCTTATTCATCCAATTTTTCCTCAAGAAATGCATCAACGTACGTTGGATCGTGAGCGAGAAGGAGCGAATCTCGTGAGATAGGTTCGGGTGTTTGGATTGTGATTTGATTGAATTGCTCTGATTGTTCGAGTCGCTGAAGCAGCTTCTGATATCGATATTTTGGGAAACGCGCCTCATCATGAATACCATCAGTGTACAATGGATGATACAACAAATTGAACGAATTCATTCCCAAAAACCTGCAACTGTTTGCATTTGCACTTGGAAAATTCCACAATTAAAGGCGTGTTTCAATCGAACGAAGAGCATTCAATACATTATGACGAAGCCAGCATTTGTCGCAAGAATTGTAAATTGCTGCATCTATTTCGAACTGTGCAAGAAGTGAATGTTGATTTGAGATTGAGGGCCGGTGCTCTCTTCTTCATCATTCTCTCCATGGCCATATTTTCCATATTCGTGATGGGTTGGTTTGTTTACATCGATCTATTTTTGATTGTTCTGTTTGGTGTAGCCATCATCTATTTTCTCGGAGGGGTCATAGCGCTCCTCCGAAACGAGCGAAAAGCAATGTTTCCAATCTTTGCCGTCAACTTGCTCATGTTCGTTTTTGTTCTGATCTTCTACCTCGCGTTTCTGTATGGGTACTTCACAGACCCTTGTTACATCGAGCCAATGAGTTGTGATGATCAATTAACAGATGCTCCTGCTGAACTGAAGGCCATTGGCGTATGGACAGGAATTCTTGCGTTGATCACATACATGTCATGGCGCCTGCAAAGAGGACACAGTGTCCGATCTGATACATCAGAGGAATAGTTCAATGGCTAATTTTCGAGAAACGATTCAATTAACGGAAAAAAAGAGGAACGCGGCAAGAATGGCACTCGTGATGAGTGACCCGATCAGAATTTGTCCAATGCTGACTCCCTTGTTTTCCTCCTTTGATGTAGGAGTTGTATCTTCACCACTCAATTCCGATTCGTTTTTCTTTGAACCAGAAAGCGAATTCACAATCTCCACCAATACGACTACGACCACAAATACACCACAGATTGGGACGAAGAAAAACACGGCGTAAACTGGACTTGTGCCTGAATCTACAAAGCCCGAAACAGAAGCGAGGAACCAAACTCCAATGACAATAGCTCCAACAAATAACAGGAAGTTTGCCGTTGATGTTTGTTCTTTTCCATCCTGGGACATAACGGCGCCTCGTGTACCGCCTTATTGACAATGCTCCCTGTCTGTAAATCG
>JAAXIR010000141.1 GCA_012270265.1 Candidatus Poseidoniales archaeon | reverse complement strand
GATTAAACCGACTTGAATACCCTCCATAAGCGTTCCCAGTCGGCCTTGAACGAAACGCCTTCTTCGGAAGACTGGTTTTCGGGCGACGTCAGCCGAATTACTGGCGCCGACTAAGGATGAAGACAACGCCAACGAGAAGGAGAAAACCACCAGCGAACAATGCAACGGTTGAATCGTCTGCAAGACCAAAGATTCCTTGTTCTTGTTCACCAGTTACATCGAATTGTTGGTTGACTCGCCCAATAACACCTATTTCCTCAGGTTGGGCAGAGAGAGTGAAGTCGAATGTGTCCGACAATTCTGCACCATATGGTGGTTTTATTTCCACGGTAATTTCCATGATTTCGCCTTTCTTGAGCGAGCACTCAAGACTTGAGAGTGTAATCTGATCGCAATCTGATGGGCCTTCAAGTTCCAGCTTCCATCCACGCATGCTTTCGGATGTGAAGATCTCTGTTTGCGTTTCGACGTTTCCATCGTTGCGAATTTGTACAGTGAAGGAGTAACTTTCCGGGTAAACCAGGTCAAACGAAGTGGTTTCTGGTTCGATGATCTTCAAGTCGAAGATTTTCTGAACGCTTAGAGACACAGTTGCTTGTCCTGTCCTGTTGGCTGCGTTGGATTTACTTGTGACGACGATGTACAAGTTACCACCCTCGCCAGTAAGTGTTGCTTGATTGACTTCGACCTTGAGCTCGAGATACATCTCGTAAGGACGAACGCTGTATCCTTGGCTCAAGTTGAGGGTGAACAACATCTCGGAAAGCATGGCGTCCTCGGTGTTCTCAAGGTAAGGGCTTCCCGAAGCATCCAAGACGAACGCACTGTTGTTTTCATCCCAAATTCCGAAACCAAATGGAACGCTGACCTCATTGTTGGAGGCAATTGGCAGTCCTTTGGAGTAAACGGTACGGGTTGCGATACCATTCAATCCCGTGAGAGCGAGCCCAGCAGTCGCGTCGCCATTGCCCATGTTGCGAATCCACATCCCGATGGTTTCCTCATCCCCCGGAGCAAGGATCAACTCACCAGTACGGCCATCGAGACCTCCTTCTTCGAGACGGACGTCCATGGCGTAATCTCTGGTGGTGAGGAACGCTGTGAAGCGCAATTCGCGTTGGTTGTCTGGAATGCCATCACCATCATCGTCGATAGTGTTTGAATCTCCTTTGTTGGTAATGCGAACGGTAAATGTCGAGTATTCATCGCTGTCTGTTACTGTTGCAACGAAGAACAAGTCCTTCGTAGTTCGAGCATCGACTGAAATTTCTGTGAATCGATTACCTGCCTCATCCTCAAAGAAGTAGGACCAAGAAGGTGATGCTGTTTGTTGAGTGACGCTGAGTCGGAAACTGTCCTCAACGTTACCAGTGTTCTCAATAGCAAAGGGGAACTTGACCTCGTTCCCGTTCTTACCCGTCTGTGTGAGCGCGACTGAATCGGCCTCAAAGTCGTGAACAGCTGCAACAGAAACAGAGAGAGTTACCTCATCGTATGGCTCTCCACCACTGGTAGGGGCGACGGCAAGATCGATGTTCACAACTTCTGTTGCGAGCGCGTCGTCTGGCAATGTTACCGTGACATCAATTGTCTCTTTTCGGTTCGGAGTATGCTTTGAGTCGAGTGTGACAAGGGTTTCTTCCAGTTCCACAGTCCAACCACTTGGTAACGCAGATGGTGAAATTCGGAACGAGTCGACACCGTTTCCAGTGTTTTCGACAGTCACCGAGGTCGTTGCTGATGTTCCTGGCTCAATGTTGTTCAATTGCGAGGAAATCATCGAAATGGTTGCACCAAACGACTGGCCAACTGTAATGGTCAGTTCAGCATCGCACTTTACTTGTGTTCCATCTTTTCCTTGGATGTAGACGGTCTGCTCCTCGCCTGCGTTCACGGAATCATCAGGGCTTACTTTCAGACTGAACGCCTTTGTTCCCGATCCACTGTACGGCAGAAGGCCGCTCGATCCACCGACAAACGAAACCCACGCTTCTTTTGGCCCGGCCGCATCAGCACGAATTGTCCAGTCGGAGTTGCCGTCGTTGGTGAATGTCGCTGTTAACGTATCCTCGCCATCGGGTTCCACGTTGATCGATGTTTTCGAGAGAGAAAGGCTGCATTCCTTGAGAATCGGGACCGTGATATCGAATGTTTGGGTATCGCTCGTGTTGCCCGATGGGTCTTGGGATACGGTTCCTGTGATTTCCCAACAGTACTTGTCAGCCTCTTGTTCGTTGGTGACATCGAGTGAAACAGTCACTTCTGTCGATTCCTCAGCATCCAGCGTCACGGATGATTCTGAGAGTTGTGGTGACAACGTACCTGGGTCTGAGCATCCTGAGGCGGAGTTGTCTTCGTCCAATGCAAGGTTGACTGTTGCTTGTTGTTGGCCTGTATTTTCAACGACGAGTGTCCACTCAGTTGTTTCCTCTCCGCCCCACGTTCTGCTTGAAGTAACCATGGACAAATCGACGCCAAACAAGGCGTTACCTGATCCATCTCCTGCAGTGCTGGTGACCGTGGCCGTCTCGGTAGCTGGCTGGCCTGGAGGGTCTGGAGGTGCTGGTGAATCCTGCGCATTTGCAGTGACGGTCGTCTCGCAAGAACCCTCAGCGTTTTGTGCCAACGTCACGTTCATGGTTGCTTCTTCATAGGATCCCGCTTCGATAGCACCAGGAATTTGCGAGATGGTTGAACTGTACCCGCTGCAATCCTGTTCTTGCCCTTGCGCAGTACTCAATTGAACCGTAACGGGATTTGAGCCGGAATTGTAGACTCGAACCGTGTACTCACCTGCTTCACCAGGATTGATGGTCTGAGCCGTTGGTGACACCGTTACTTGGATGCTAGCATCTCGCGCTCCATCAGCTGAAGCGATTGGAGCGACGAGTGGCAGCATGGAGAAGACCATCAATGAAATCAAGAATACTGCAAGTCGCTTCTCTTGATTCAACGTCTTCATTGTGAACCCTCCTATTCACCGGGAGGTGTTGACCTATCAAAAGGATGTCCTTTGTTGTTCACGAATCAAGCCATAACAAACTGTTCAGCAGAAGCACCACAGTTGGCACATTCCTCAACCGATTGGCACGTTGGAGCATCGGCATGATATCGGGCACCACAACCGGGACAACCTCGCATTGGGCCGAGGATTGGGCCACGGCAGGACCAGCATGTTGCTGCTTGTTGTTGCTGGACTGGGGTTGTCATCGTCGGCACGATTCCTTGCTTCACAGAAGCACTCTTCCCACGGAGGATCAAAACTACGGCAAGAAGACCGACAACAACCGCAACACCGGCTCCGATGAACACAACTGTATTGCTCCCAGCATCCGTTTCTTCGAACGATGCAGTCACATCAATGCTAATCGAGGATGTTGACGAATCCACGGCTTGGACACCATCCAACGCAAACGTCAGTTGTTGTGTTCCTGTACTCGTCCCGGAAAGTTGTATGGTGAATTGTTGAGAATCGCCAGCAACGGCATTGACGATGTCTTCGCCAACAATAACCGCATTCAGACCCTTCGATGTTTCAAGCGTCAACTGATGAGAGAGAGCGGTATTCCCAGTGTTGGTAACACGGACCTGAATGGTTCCCGCACCAGATGCCTCAAGCGAGGAATGGACTTAACCTGCCCATTGCACGCTTCGTTGCTCAGCAACAA